>JAQBTI010000009.1 GCA_027624995.1 Chloroflexota bacterium | reverse complement strand
AGATGCCTTTACGGCCGCGTTAGTCTTGACCGAGGTCGAGCCAAAGGCTGCGGGAGCCGCCCTCGACCTGGTGTCGCTCAATAAGGTCGTGGCGATTGTCCAGATCATGTCTGAGGTTGCACTGTTGGACCGGCTCCCTGAAATGTCGCCGGCAAAGCTATTCTCTCTGCCCAGCAACGTGCTGTTCCAAAAGATGCCGAATGCGCCCACCGAACAGCTTGTAGGAGAGGTCGAGCCCGTTCCGGACCCGTCCTTGCCACTGCCTACCGCCGTCCAGGAGACGTCATCGAGGGTCGCCTACACGGTCCCTGCAACGCGGCGGGGCTCCTGGAGTAAGCTCGTGGGCAGCCCGGCGCCGATCGAGAGGATACTCGGCAGGGCGAACGAGAGCCTGACCAACGTTCGAGTGCTCGTGGAAGACCTCCTAACACTTCCCGGTGGGATTCCGCCGTTGCCTGCGAACCTGAAGGTCAACGAGATGTTCAGTGTGAACCTCGAAAACGCGCAAGATTCAGATTTCTCAATGGCCCACGTTACAACGTTCGTTGAAAAGAGTTGGTTGGAAGAAAACAGCGTCCACAAGTGGTCCATCCAGTTCAACCGGTTCGACAGTAACCTGAACCAGTGGGTGCCAACCCCATCTAAGAGGGTAAGGGAGGATGAGAACCGAATCTCTTACACCATGGTCGTGCCGGGCTTCTCCACCGTGGCAATTACCGGAACTACGGATCTGCCTCCACAGATATTCGACGTATCCGGTCTGGG
The DNA here is from genome assembly GCA_027624995.1 of Chloroflexota bacterium. GTDB lineage: Bacteria > Chloroflexota > Dehalococcoidia > Lucifugimonadales > CATQGZ01 > CATQGZ01. Next base: position 20,352 of record JAQBTI010000009.1, on the reverse strand, counting down.
ATTTTTCCCACCACGGCCCACTGCGTCTGACGACGTGATCATCACGGCGACGGTTAGAAATAACGGATCGACCCGGGCCGTCTACCCGGCGCATCTCTGGATAAACGGCGAGATCGACGAAACTCGGCTGATTGTGGTTGAGGCCGGGCAGACCGCGCCAATCAGGTTCAACCGACTGAGGCCGGAAGGCCAATTCAATGTCAGGGTGGACAGACTCACCGCCAACTTGAATGTTGGTGCGCCGGTAGCCACCCCGACACCGACGCCTACTGGGACATTGACACCGACGGCCACTCCCACCGCGTCGCCAGTCCCCAACGCAACTCCCACCAGGATACCGGTAGCGATCGCGACCGCCACGGCGGTAGCTCCGATAAGCACGCCGACGCCTAGGCCGGCCGGTCCTACGCCGACTGCAACGGCTACACCAGGGCCTGGAACTCCAACGGCAGTCCCTACGGCGACGCCGACGGCCACGGCCACGCTGCCTCCAGGAAGTTACGCCCACGGCAACGCCGACGGCAGCCGAAGTAGAGGCGGCGCCCTTGGCTCTAGCTATCTTGATAATCGAAGGTCAACCGCCCGAGCAGGCCGCCCAAGTCCTTCTGCAGATTAGCGCACAAAAGGCGGCGGAGATACTTGGTGCGCTCGAACTTGGTCGTGCAGTGGACATCGTCGATTCTCTGGTCTCGATCGAAGGTCCTCCATTGGAGCGGGTCGCTCAGATTTTCATCCTGCTTCCTCCAGAGAAAGCGGTGGAGATACTTGGTGAGTCAGATCTCGACTTAACAACGTCCGTTGCAGTGGCCATCGCGTTATTCGAGAGACCTCCCTTTGAGCAGGTAACTAACATAGTCAGTGAACTAGGCCCTGAGAAGGCCGCAGAAATACTCAGCGAGATCGACTCCGATCTAGCGGGCAACATTCTGGAGACTCTCACTGTAGCGAGAGCGGCCGTGCTCGTTGAAAACATTGAGTCCGCTACTGCTTCGGAGATCTTGTCACAGATAGATCCAACTAGGCGTGATGAGATTCTGGACGCCTCGGACGCAGCCGTTGCCGCTGCTCTACGGGCTCTCCTCGCCACTCCGACGCCCCAGGGGCCACTCGAAGAGAAGCCCAGTGGCGGAGGCGCCATAATCTTCGTGATTATTGGCGTCGTCCTACTGCTAGTGGTGGGGGGAGTTGGCGTGTTCCTCTTCACCCGCAGGCAGGGCCAGGCGGGTGAAGAGGCTCTTCGGTAGAGGGGCCAGAGTCCCCCCGGCGGCCCTTCCAGGGTTCCCAGTTCGCTCTCGCCTAGAGCAGGTTTATGAGCCTGGGTCGGAGCACGATCCTGACGAGCGATAGGAAGATCACGCTGGAGAGGATGAAGAAGACGGCGGACGGGCTCCAGCCGTAGATCACGAGCCCAAGCGCCGTTCCGGCGGCCGGCGGGTGCTCGGTATCCGTCGAGACCATAATCAGAATGCTCAGTCCGACGGATAGGGCTGCCATGACGTCGAGCAGATAGGTCGATTCTCCGGGCACCCCGGCTACTGTAGAGAATGCCCCAGCTACGACAACGGCAACGACGTGGCCGCCCACGACTCTGCGTGGAGTGGCCGCGACGCTATCGGGCACCACGAAGATGGTGGCCGCGCTGGAAGCTACCGCCACAACGATCGCCGCACGCAACACCGCGTTCTCCAGCAGAAGTATCGCTATGAGGAACGCCGTCGCCAGTCCGCACTGGAAGAGATAGCTTGGCGCTCGCGCTCGAAATTCGGGGTCCAGCAGTCGCGGGAAATGGATACCGGCCGAGATCGGCGACCTAGGGCGAATGGAACGCATGAGACCCACCCGCTTTCCGCATTACTCCGAGAAATGCGCCGTCGCTCAGGGAAGGAAGACGGGCGCCGGGGCATTTAATTACACTCTGACCTCTCGCTTCAATTATAATACGGGTCCGGTCTTCCTGAATTACACTTCTCCAAAAGAACGTACTGCACAGTCCCGTGGATGGGCCGCGTGGACCGTGATCCGGGCCGAACGGCCCCGATTTCCCCTGGAATGCGACCCCGCGAATTGAAGTATGATCCTCACAGCGCACCGATAAACCCAACGACGCCTGGATACATGACTTTAGAGAGTCAAGGAAACGACGACCCGATCCAGCCCTGGACGCCCAAGCCTGGCGACAGGGTAGTGCGGCATCCCCGGCAAGAGGAGATCAGGCCGGTCCTGTTGACCCTACCGACGCCGAAGGTTCCGTCACGGGCCCTCGCCTCTCCGCTACTGATAATCTATGTGTTCGCCGGCTTCATAACCGTCGGGACTCTCCTCCTGCTCTTGCCCATGACGCACCACGAAGATGGCATCACCCCGTTGAAGGTGGCCCTCTTCACCGCCACGTCCGCGGTCACGGTTACTGGCCTGGTAATCCAGGATACGGCGACCTATTGGACCCGGACGGGCCAGGTCATTATCCTGGGGCTGATTTTTGTCGGTGGACTGGGAGTAATGACCATTGGCACCTTTCTTTTGATACTCATCGGCCAAAGGGTCACGCTGACGCAGCGGTTGCTCGTCAAGGAGAGCCTCGGGGTTAATCAGCTTGGAGGGCTGGTGCAACTGACGGCCGCGATTGTGCTAGTTGCCGTCTTGATTCAGACGGTCGGGTTCATCGCGCTGCTGGCCAGATTCCTTGTACTCTACTCGCCAGCCGAAGCGGTCTGGCAGGCAGCCTTTCACGCCGTCTCGGCATTCAACAATGCTGGCTTCGTCGCCCTGACAGAGGAGGGCGGACTGTCAAGCTTTCAGGCCGATGGGGCAGTGCTTGGGACCATGGGGGTTCTTGCCGTCTTGGGCGGGATCAGCTACTGGGTCATTTTCGACGTGGTAAAATACCGGAGGTTCTCTCTCTTTACGCTTACGACGAAGCTGGTGCTGACCGCAACCGGCATCCTGCTCCTCATCGGTGCCATGGTCTTCTTTACATTCGAGCACGGCAATCCTCGTACCATAGGCTCCATGTCTCTGGAAGATAAGGTCATAACCTCGGTCTTTGAGTCCATTAGCGTACGGACCACAGGCTTCGCGACGGTCGATTATGGGGAGACTGAGCAGCAGACTAACTTCTTTTTCACCAGTCTGATGTTCGTCGGAGGGGCGTCGGGGTCAGTAGCCGGGGGTATCAAGGTTAGCACCTTTGCCATCGTGCTGGTCGCGGTGCTCTCGACCATTAGGGGCCGCGCCCACGCCTCGGCGTTCGGCAGGGAGATACCTCAGACACTCCTCCAGCGGGCATTGGTCATTGCCGCGGTCTCGACCGCGTTCGTATTTCTGGTGGTGCTTGCACTGACGTTCTCGGAGGAAGGGTTCGACTTCAGCGACCTATTCTTCGAAAGCGTATCTGCGTTCGGCACGGTAGGACTCAGCACCGGCCTGACCCCTGACCTGTCTTCGTGGGGCCACTTCTTGATCATTTTCGCCATGTTCGTGGGCCGGCTGGGACCGCTTGCCATCGGTCTTGCGATGGCCCAACGAGCGGAACGCGACCTCTACCGGTATCCTCAGGAACAGGTTACAATAGGCTGAATTCGCACGAAGGGTTGGCTTCTGCTGACTGCGCCGGCTTTCGGGCCGGGTCTGCGAGGGAGAGATGAAACAACAAGTAGCGGTGATCGGGCTTGGCCGGTTTGGGACCAACGTAGTCCGGTCACTTTACAACCTCGGGCACGACGTGCTCGCAATCGACAACCGCGAGGACCGGGTGCAGAGTGTGATGGGGCAGGCCACCTATGCTCTGACGGCCGATGCCACCAATGAGGCCGTTTTCAGAGAGCTCGGCATCCCGGACTACGACGCTGCTGTCGTGGCTATCGGCTCGGACATCGTTCCCAGCATCATGGCGTCGGTGCTCCTCAAAGACATTGGCGTTCCTTACGTGGTGTCGCGGGCCTACAACGAGCTTCACGGGAACACCCTTGAGCGTATCGGTGTAGACAAGGTAATCCACGCTGAGGCGGAGATGGGTGTCCGGTTGGCGCACAGCCTGTTCAACCCAAATGTGCAGGAGTATCTTGAGCTGACTCCGAACTTCGGAATCAGCACGATGAAAGTCCCCAGCCGCTTCGTTAACATGAGTCTGAAGGAGCTTGGCTTCTCCAGTCCCCGCGATAGGTACGGTCTCGCCGTTCTTGCGGTGAGGCGTGGCAAGGAGGTCACTCTCAATCCCGATACGGACGACAGGCTCCGGGACGGCGACTGGGTAGTGCTCGCCGGCCGGGGTGAGCTGCTCGACCGGTTGGACTTCGCACCAGACGGTACTAACCATACGAGCCTGACTAAGAGCTAGCTATCTTTGTCCGCCGGACAGGCTGGCCGCAGCCCGGTCCGGGCGACTCCCGTCACAACCGCACGACGTTCGAGGTTTAAGCTTGTTTAAGTTTTGGGAGCGTAACGGCTCCGGACACAACGACTCAGAGGCGCCGGTCGTGTCGGTTTTGGTACCAGTCACCGGCGAGCCATCCGACGACGACCTTGTCCGAATGGCTTGTGAGCTTGTCGTCCCTCGGCGAGGCACGCTTCACATGCTTTACGTGATCGAGATCGAGCGCGGGTTTCCTGTTGACGTTGAGATAGGCCCAGCTACGGCAAAGGGAGAGCAGGTGCTCAGTTATATGGAGGAGCTGGCCAGGACCTTCAAGTGCAAGGCCGAGGCTGAGCTTGTCCAGGCGCGTCAGGCCGGATCGGCTGTCGTACGAGAGGCCGTAGACCGCAAGGTGGACACGGTCATACTGAGTGTTCCTAACCGGCAAGGACAGGCCGATTTCTCGATTGGGCAGACCGTACCGTACGTCTTGAAGAACGCTCCTTGCCGCGTCATCGTGTGGCGAGACAGCTTGACCAAAGCCGACAGGCCGTAAGAGTACTCGAGACTCACCCTGCGATCAGGACCCACACCATGCTTCCGGCACTGAACTGGACCAGTCCCGGCTCCCGCCGGGCAGTCATCATGGGCTGCGGTCAGATCGGCTCGTCTATTGCCGGAATCCTGGCTGAGGACGGGTGGTCTCTTCATATGATCGACTTGGACCCGGCCGCCTTCAGTCTGCTTCCGGCCGGCATGATGAACGATGGCCAGGTCGTAGCAATTGTAGGTGACGGCACGCTGGAATCCGATCTACGAAAGTCATCAACGCAGGATGCCGAGGTTTTCGTGGCAGTCTCCGGAAAGGACGCCAGGAACGCTTTGGCTGCCCAGATCGCCAAGCATGTGCTGCAGGTGAAGACGGTAATCTGCCGAGTAAATGATCCTGCGAGCAAGGAGATGTACGAGCAGTTCGGAATCGTGACGGTCAGCGCCACCGCGCTGGTCACAGATATGATTCTCCAGGCCGCTCGTAGCTAGCAAGTTGTGTACGTCGTAATCCTGGGCGCAGGTAAGGTTGGGTTCGCTCTGGCGCGCTGGCTGGTCACGTCGGACCACGAGGTCGCGGTCATCGACTGGGATCCCTCCAGGTGCGCCGCCCTCGAAGACGAGCTCGGTGGGATCTCGGTGGTGGGAGATGGCACCGACGCCGGCGTGCTTGCCAGGGCAGGATGCAACAGGGCGGACGTCTTTGTCGGGGCGGGCGGAGTGGACGAGGACAACCTGATCGCCTGCCAACTTGCCAGGCACCGGTTTGGCGCCCTGAAGACGATATCTCTCGTGAACATTCCCGAGCACGAGGCGCTGTTCGCCCTGCTTGGAATCGACGTCACAGTGAACGCCACGGACATGATCGTAGGGCGTCTAAAAGAGGAGCTCAGTGGTGCGGCGATCCTGGACCTCGAGGAGATGAGATGACCAATCGAGTCGGGTATCTCGGACCGACCGGGTCTAATGCCGAGCAGGCGGCCATAAAGTACGACGGCAGGGCTACGCTGCTGCCTTACGGCTCGAACCGAGCCGTAGCTGGAGCAGTGGAGTCTGGGGAAGCGGACGAGGGCGTTGTTCCCATTGAAAATAGCCTGCAGGGCTCCGTGACCGACACCGTCGACATGCTGATTCACGACTCCGTGCTTCTGATTCGGAGCGAACTTGTGCTTCCCATAGAGCACCGTCTTATGGCGAAGGCTGGAACGGCGCTTCCGGATGTCGAAGTAGTATTCTCGCATCCTCAAGCTTTGGCCCAGTGTCGGGAGTTCCTTTGCGAACACGTTCCGGACGCGGAACTGGTGGCTTCCTTGAGCACCTCGGCCTCAGTTGGAGACATGCAGGACTCGGTCCGGGTAGCCGCGGCAATCGCGACGGATCGAGCCGCCGAGATCTACAGCGCCTCGATCATCGCTCGAGACATCCAGGATAATCCCAACAACACCACCAGGTTCGTCGTCCTGGCATCGACGGACCATCCACCCACCGGCATGGACAAGACATCCATCTGTTTCGACTTCAAGGAGGATGCCCCAGGACTGCTCTTCTCGGTCATGGAGGAGCTTGCGAGGCGGCGCATCAATCTGACAAAGATCGAGTCGCGGCCGACCCGGCAGAGCCTGGGCCGGTACATCTTTCTGGTGGACCTGGAAGGCCATCGAGAGGACGCCGCCGTAAAGGATGCGCTGAAGAGTGTCCAGGACCAGGTGTCGATGTTCAAGGTCTTCGGTTCGTATCCGATGAACGTGTCATCGGCGGTGGAGGATCGTCGGTTTCAGCGGTAACGGTCATGAAGATAGTAGACGTCAAGACCTATGTAGTCGCGAATCCGCCTCCTCACAACGGTGGTGCGTACTTCGTTTTTTTGAAACTCACTGCGGACAACGGCATCGTCGGATTCGGCGAGGTCTATGGAGTGCCATTTCATCCCCATAGGGTCTCAGACCTCATCGAAGACGTTGTCGAGCGGTATGTGATCGGATGGGACCCGTTCAGATCGAATCAATGTGGCGGATCATATACTCGAGCGGATTCAGCCAGCACCCTGACCTGTCCTTAGTCGGTGTGTTGAGCGGTATAGAAATGGCATGTTGGGACGTTATCGGGAAAGCCCTCGACCAGCCGATCTACAACTTGTTGGGAGGACAGGTCCACGAGAAGCTCCGGTCATACACTTACCTCTATCCGGCGCCGGAGGCGGAAACGCGCGATGTCCTATCGGTGGCGGACGCGTTCGGAGATCCGGAGATCGGACCGAGCCGGGCCACCCACTACATGGAACAGGGGTTTACAGCGGTGAAGTTCGACCCCGTAATGCCGATGTCGGCGTTCGATCCGAGGCAGCTATCTCTGGAGGCGCTCGATAACGCCGAGCTGGTTACCAGGAATATCAGAGAGGCCGTAGGCAGCAGGTGCGACTTGTTGATCGGGACCCACGGCCAGATGACTACGTCCAGTGCAATCCGGCTCGCGAAGCGGCTCGAGCAGTTCGACCCGTTATGGATCGAGGAGCCGGTGCCTCCGGAAAACATGAGGGAGATGGGACGAGTGGCCCACTCAACCACGATTCCAGTTGCTACGGGCGAGCGTCTTACGACGAAGTACGAGTTCGCTGAGCTATTTCAGAACCAGGCCGCCGCGATCATACAGCCGGCGCTCGGGAGGGCCGGCGGGATACTCGAAGCCAAGAAGATCGCAGGGATGGCTGAGGCGCACTACGTGGAACTGGCGCCCCACCTCTATTGTGGGCCGATCGAGGCAGCAGCCAATATTCAGATCGGCACGTGTAGCCCCAACTTCCTGATCCAAGAAAGCATCGAGACATTCGGCGGATTCCATGCGGAACTGCTCGTTGAGCCGATCCGGTGGGAGGACGGTTTCATAATACCGCCAACTGCGCCTGGGCTTGGAGTGGAACTGAATGAAGAGGTTGCGGCCCGCCATCCATATGACGGGCCGATCTTTATCGAGGTGGAAGACAGACCGGTCTAAGTTCCGGATCCGTTCTCGTCGACCTCTTCGACCTCTTTGCCACGGCCGATCCGCGCGTTTACCTGGTCGACGACCGGCCCGACTCGGTCGCGAATGCTGTCCATTGCGGGGCTGACTCGATCGCGGACGCTGTCAACTGGGGGGCCGGTGCGCTCCCTGACCGTTGCGGCGAGCTCCTCCGCCCTGGTCCTCCAGACCTCGCTACGCAACGAGAGTTCGGCTCGCGTCTCGGCCCCTGACTTGGGGGCGATCATGATGCCGACTACCGCGCCGATAATCCCACCCGCGAGGAACCCGACGACGAATCCGGTGCCATTGTCGCTGTTCGCCATTTTTCTCCTCCTTCTCTACTTCTTCTCGTCTTTATCTTTCTTTTTCGACCTGCGGGCGCCGGCCAAGAAAGCCGCCACCTTCCCAACTCCGAAGGCTACTCCAGAGCCAGCCGCTGCCGGGAACACCAGCTTTTCGGAAACCATGGAGACGATGCTCTCTACATCATCGAGCGTGCTCTTCAGACGGTTCAGGACCTTGACGACCTTCACGGAGATCATGAGTATTGCCAGACTCATCATTACGAGCGTCACCAGGAACACGATGTCCCTGATCATTGCGATGGTTTCTGCTGTATCCAATGGGGCTCACCAGTGCGCTGTTGCTAGGGTCAATCGTAGCACGCATGCGAGCCGGGTCGCAACGCGAAGGCGTTTTCTTGAATCCAGCGTACGCCCCTTTAACAAGCGGGGGGAGCGGTCAGGAGGATCCCCGCCGATGAGGGACCATTGTAAGGCCCAGGGGCGAGATGTGAAAACGGCTACGGGCGGATCAGGATTCGAGTCGAGCCGGCTGGGTCTCGGCGCTTCGTCAGGATACTGTGGTTGCCCTTTTCGGCCCACACGACCACGTCATAGGTGTTGAGCACGTCGGGAATGATAACCTCGATAAAGGAGTCGTCCTCACGCTGGACCTGCTCGCTGAGGGCCGCGATGATTCCGGCGCAGGACTTCCCGGTCCCGTCGATGACGATCCATCCGTCGGACTGTGAGACGTCGTTGGAATTAGACGACTCCGTGGCGGCGCGCTGCGCATAGACATCGACCTCGCCGGTCTGGCGGAGTTGCAGTTGCCGCTTGAACTCCTGAACAGCTTCCCAGTGTACGCTACCTCCACGGTCACCCATCCGACAGACCGCGCCCCTCACGCCGACGATGTCCGGGTTGATGCGCGCCAGCTCGTCCAGGTCCTCGATCCTGAGATGCCCCGAGAGCGCTGTGCTCATTCCGAGCTCTTTGCCCTCGAACACCATCTTTCTCAGCTCGCCCTCCGAGAGGAAGTCGAACAAGTTCCTGCCGTCCTTCGTGAGCGTGTCGATCAGGAAGCCGTCGCACTTGCTCACGCGGGCCAGCTTCATCATCAGATGCGGGTCGAGACCCTCGTACAACGGGTTGTCTGCAAACAGGGAGCCGATCAGCTTCGTCTCCGTCCCATCGAGCGCATCTCGGCAGGCCAACAGAATCTCTACCGCCAGGTCGTACTCGGTCTTCATGAAGCCGACCTTTACGGAGGTTGCGTTGAGCGCACCGGCTGCATAGGCCGCCATGGCGACCGTACCGACCTGATTTGGGACCACGCCCAGAGTGACACTGGCGTGGATCTCGTCTGGGACGGCGCGACGGACATCTCTAACCACGTTGGGGTGGGCCGACCCGACCAGGGCCTCCTGGAGGTTCTTCACGTCGATAATGTCGGCGCCACCGCGCAGCGCCTCCAACGCCTCCTCCAGGTTTTGGACGCTCGTCATCAAGATCATGCGTTTCCTCTCGCCGCGCCGGTCTTCAGTCCACGGGCGGACTCGATATCGCCAGCAAGCTCGTCTTTCTCGTCGTCCGAAAGCTCCATCAAGGGTGCGCGGACACTTCCGCCCGCCATCCCCATCAACTCTCCCCAGTGTTTGACCATGGGCACCGGGAGGGAGCCGTTTTGCTTCTGCACAGTCCTCTTCCACCATCGGTCCGAGACCTGTTTGATCGGCCGGATGTGATCGTCGTAGTAGGCCTCGTCCAGATCTCCCGTCATCGCCTTGTCGATGAAACGAACGTAGTGATTGCTTTCCGGTGTGTCGAACCTCCAGTCCGACGTATTGGCGAACATCACCTGCTGCTCGAATCCGAGTTCCTTGCCCTTGAAGAGCACCCACTCGTCCGGCGTGCTTATGATGGATTCCCTGCCCAGAAGGAGGTGCGTCTCGATAGACAGCTGCTGATTGAAGCTCGCCTCCTTTACCCCAACGACGTTGGGGATGGCGCAGATCTCCTGTAGCCCCTGAGCGCTCATCACTATGCCGAACTGAGGGGAGTTGTAGAACATGATTGCAAGTGAGGTGCCGTCGGCCACTGCTCCCACGTAGTCGATCACCTGCCGCTCCGTCTTCGTTACGAAGTATGGGGCGGCGACGATGAGGAGGTCGAAGCCGGCGCTCTCCGCGTGCTCGGCCAGATATTGTGTCTCACGGGCCGAGGTGTGGGTTACGTGAGCACCGATGGGCCACTCTCCGCCGGCCTCGTCGGCAACCACGTCGTAGACCCGCGTCCGCTCTTCTCGTGTGAGGCTCCAGAACTCGCCCATGCCCCATGTGCAGCCGGCTCCTCTGGTGCCCAGCGAGCGGATATGCCGGATATTCCTTCGGAGACCGTCTTCGTCGAGCTCGTCGGACTCCGTGAAAGGAGTCATCAACGTAGTCCACTGTCCTCGCAGCGTCTCTCGCGCCCAGTCTTGGGCTTCGCTCTTTGCATACCCGGCCATTCTTGGCCCCTTGTCTTCTGTTAAGTTGATCTGGCGCGGTTAGTCGTCGCCGCCATCCCAAAGCCTGAACAGGTCCTTGACCGTTTCGACCTGGGACTTGTCGGCCTTCTGCTTTAGGAACGCCGTCGGCTCGTGCAGGAGGGCGTTGACGATGGACTGAGAAAGTGCGTCGACAACCTCGCGGTCGTCGGCATCGAGATGGCGCAGGCGCCGCAAGGCCTTGGCGAGCTCACGCTGTCGTATGTCCTCTGCCTGTTGTCGAAGGTTCTTAACGACAGGGGCGGCCTCCAGGGTGTCCCACCAGCCCATAAAGCGTGAGAGCTCTTGCTCAACGATCGCTTCGGCGTCCTTCGCGGCCCGTTTCCGCTCCTCTAGGTTCTCTTCGGCGATGGCGGACAGGTCGTCGATGTTGAACAGACGGACGCCCTCGAGTTCCCCGGCATCCGGGTCGATGTCCCGGGGCATGGCCAGGTCGAAGATGAACAGGTCTCGTTTCCTTCCGCGGGCTGCGGACGCGATCTCGTCGCGGCCAATTACAAAGTCCGATGCGTCGGTGGCCGATATCACAATGTCGGACTCAGACAGGACAAGGCCAATGTCAGAGAACGGTACTACGCTGCCGCCAAGACTTCGAGCCAGCTCCTCGCCTCGTGCCAGGGTCCTGTTGACGAGTGCCAGATCGGCGACCCCCGCGGTGCGAAGTGCCCTGGCCACCAGTTGGCCTGCCTCTCCGGCTCCGATGAGAAGGACTCGCAGGCCTCGCAGCGACCCGAGCAATCGCTCGGCGAGCTGGACGCCGGCGTAGCTCATGGAAAGTGCGTTGCGGCCCACGTCCGTCTCTTCTCGCGCTCGACGCCCTGTGCGGACCGCCGCGTGGAAGAGGCCAACCAACGGTACCTGAACGGTATTTGCACTGGAGGCGGCAGCCAACGAGTCGCGGACCTGCCCGAGTATCTGGGTCTCTCCGACAATCATCGAGTCGAGACCACTCGCCACTCTGAATAGATGCCGGGCCGCATCGGCGTCGGCTCGATGGTACAGGTACGGTGAGACAGTCCCTGCGGGAGACCCGCTGTGGCTCTCGAGGAAACTCATCACCTGCCCGCCAGCGCCCTCAAGGTCGTCGGTGACGCCGTAGACCTCGGTGCGGTTACAGGTGGAGAGGATGGCTCCTTCGCCCAGGCTTTCCTGGAGGACGGGCAGGGCCTTCTCCATCTGCTCCCTTGGAAAGGCTAGTCGCTCCCGGACCTCTAGAGGCGCGGTCTTGTGGTTCAGTCCGACGAGAAGGATATGCAAGGCTCTCCCTCGAAATGCCCTTCTAGACAGGCCGCCCATAATCGCACACTCGGGCTGTCCGGGCGGTTCCTGATGGTCTGTGGAGTCACAAGAGCTAGCCCTTTGCGATCACGCGGTAGTGGGTTCGCAGGCACCTAGTGCAGAGTGCGACTTTGCGTTGCTCGCCCTTCTCAACGATTGTCGCCCGGCGAACGTTGGCGGATCGCCGCGTGCGGGTCCGACGCTTCGAGTGGCTGACGTTATTTCCGTACATGCCGGACTTGAGACAAACCTGACATCTTGCCATCGCTCACCTTTGACTGCGGCAGGGGGTTTCAGTAGAATCGAGGATAGGGAGTCCGCTCGGTGTCACCGCGCCGTGTGGGCTGACAGGCTCCATCGATTCATGCCGCGCTGGAGTAGTCTCCAAAGTACGTGAATTTGATAACAAAGATAGCACAACGGCCCGATTTCGGCAACGACTATGGCAGCAAGTAGACAGATAGAAACCAGGTCGGTCGGCCTTGACGGGGCGGAGCTACTTGCCATGGTCGCGTCGGCGACGCGGCTCTTCGAGTACAACATCGAGGCTATCAACGAGCTCAACGTCTTCCCAGTACCGGATGGGGACACCGGGACCAACATGTTCCTGACCCTGCGTGACGTCGTGAAAGAAGCCGAAGGTGTCACGAGCGGCGCGGCGAGCGATGTCTCCGCCGCCATGGCCCGAGGCGCCCTGATGGGCGCGAGGGGCAACAGCGGAGTCATATTGTCCCAAGTTTTCAAGGGGCTCGCCCTTGAAATGGAGGGGCGGACGGACCTCGACGCCGACCACCTAGCACACGCCCTCGGTCGGGCGCGGACGCTCGCCTACAAGGCGGTGGGCCAGCCGGTCGAGGGTACTCTTCTCACGGTTATCGCGTCAGCCGCCGAAGCCGCCGCCTCGGTCGCCGGAGGAACGGTGCAGGAAGTCATAGAGGCGGTGTGCGACGCTGCCCGGAACGCCGTGGCTCTTACGCCTACCAGGCTCAAAGTCTTGCGTGATGCGGGTGTCGTTGATGCCGGTGGCCAGGGCTTCCTCGTGATAATGGAAGGCGTTCGCCGTTACCTGGCGGACGACGATCCGGTGGTCGGCCAGGTTACGGTGCCTGAGCCTATCGGTGTCGATGTCTTCGGCGGACTCGTAAGCGAGGCCTTCCTCGACACGACGGATCAGGAGGTCTACGGGTACTGCATCCAGTTCCTGCTCGCTGGTGCACAGCTCGGTCCCGACGCCGTGAGAGACCGGATGGCTGAGTCCGCCGACTCGGCGGTCGTCGTAGGAACCGAGGACACGCTGAAGGTCCATGTTCACGCTGTAGAACCAGACCCGGTGATGCATCTTGCCCGATCGCTGGGGACGGTTAGTGAGGCCACCGTCACCGATATGGACGAGCAACACCGGCGATTCTCCGCCGGGAGGCGTCGTGCCGCAGAGGGGCTCGACGCTCAACAAGAGATATCGGTCGTCGCCGTCGTCTGGGGAGACGGACTGGAGCAGGTCTTTCGTGAGCTGGGAGCGGCGGCGGTCCTCCGGCCGAGCGGTTTATCCAATCCAAGCGTCAATGACCTCGTTCGGCTGATCGAGACGGTCGCGTCAGGGTCGGTCATAGTGTTGAGCAACCATCCAAACGTCCTGCCGGCGTCCGATCAGGCGGCCGGTCTGATCGGTGGACGGGCGCATCTCGTTCGGACGAAGACAATGCCGCAGGGCATCGCGGCAATGCTTGCCTTCGACGAAAACAAGAGCGTCGAGGATAACGTGGACGCGATGGAGCGAGCGCTGGCCGCCGTCAAGACCGGAGAGGTGTGCTACGCCGAGCGGTCGGCCAGAATCAACGGGCGCTCCGTGGTCAAAGGCGAGATCATCGGGCTGCTCGATCGCGATCTGGTCGCGGTTGGAGACGACCCCTCGGACGTAGTCGTCTCCTTGCTCCTGGCCTCGGAGGCATCAAGCGGAGACCTGATTACGGTCTACTGGGGAGAGCCCGTATCGGCGGAGGCTGCGGCCTCCGCCAGAGACCGGGTACTGAATGAGTTTCCGGAGACCGAGGTCGAGCTGGTAAGGGGCGGCCAGCCGAGCTACCACTACATCGTCTCGGTAGAGTAGGGGGACGATGGCAGTCAGAGTAGTTACCGATAGTACCTCGGACCTCCCGCCCGGCGTAGCTCAAAGCCTGGGCGTTACGGTCGTGCCTTGCTACATAACCTTCGGAACCGAAGACCTGAAGGACGGTGTAGACCTGTCGGGCGACCAGTTCTACGAGCGGCTCGTGAACGGTTCCGTCTTTCCGAAGACCTCTCAGCCGTCGGTGGGAGACTTCAAACGGGTCTATGAAGAGGTTGGGCCCGGGAGTGATGGGATCGTCTCCGTGCACGTCTCGTCCAAGGTCAGCGGGACATACAACTCGGCGACCCAGGCAGTTCCAGAGGCGGCAGTTGACTGTCCAATCGAGGTTATCGACACCTATCAGGCGTCTCTGGCCGTCGGGCTGATCGTCAGGGAGACGGCCAGGGCGGCGCAGGCGGGCGGGGACTTTGAGACCGTGGCGCGGGTTGCCCGCGATACAGCTGCGAGGTCCGAATTCGTGGTGCTGCTGGATACTCTGGAGTACCTGGAGAAGGGGGGACGGGTCGGAAAGGCCGCGGCGCTCCTCGGAGGGCTGCTGAGAATCAGGCCCTTGATAATACTCCGCGACGGCGCAGTCGACCAGCTGGCCAAGGCACGCTCTCGCAAGGGCGGGATAGAGCGTCTGTTGGACTCCGCGCGAGAGTTCGCTCCGTTGGACGAAGTAGGTGTACTGCATACGACGACGCCGGACGAGGCTGAGGCGCTGTCGGCACAGGTACGAGACCTCGTTCCCGGCGGGCAGGAGCCGCTCCTTTCCCGGGCGGGCCCGACTATCGGCACCTACGCCGGCCCCGGCGCACTGGGAATCGCGCTGGTCCGCTCCGACCGGGCCTGACACGGATATGTCATTTCGAGGAGCGGAGCGAGGAGGAATCTAAAGTCGCTTCGCTAGCTTAGCCCTCGTTCGAACCTGAGGGCCTTAGATTCCTCACCCTTTGCCGGAAGGACTGGGAATGACACTGCCTGTGCGTCTTTCGTTTTTGTCGGAACTATTAGAATAGAGCCTTATGCCGTCCACCAACTCGAAGATCGAATCACTGGCCAAAATCCTTCGGCAGGAACAGGCCAACGACTACCGGGACTCCACCGTGATCGGCGGCCTGGACCGCTTCTTGCAGCAGTCCGCCGCGGAGCTCGAGCCATTGCTCGGCGACGTGAAGTCCTATTCGGCCCTTACGCCTCCACAGCGGGAGACCTGGACCAGCGCCGTGTTGGCTCGCCTCGCAAAGACGGTCTCGCCTCACAGCGCAGTCGAAAAGGCGACCCGTCGCGTCGCACCTACACGCCCGCGATCGCCGACACAGGCTCTGTCGCTGGACGACGACGTAACACGACTCAAGGGCGTCGCCGGCCGCAGCCTGCCGAAGCTCAAGAAGCTGGGCGTGCAGAAGATACGCCACCTCGTCTACCTCTTTCCCCACAGGCACAACGACTACGCCAGCATCGCCAAGATCTCGGACCTTGAGCCGGGCCCCGACAAGACCATCGTCGCGACGGTGTGGGAGTCCTCGGAGAGAAACACGGGGCCGCGTCGACGCTCCTCCGAGGCCGTGCTGGGCGACGACACGGGCAACGTCAGGGCCTTTTGGTTCAACAACCCATACATGGCCAAGACGCTCCGGCCCGGGGCCCAGGTCGCCCTCAGCGGCAGGGTCAACGTCTTCAGGGGGCAGTTGACCTTCGAGTCGCCGGAGTACGAGCTGCTGGGCGGACAAGAGGAACTCGTGCATACCGGGCGCCTCGTCCCCGTCTATCCTTCGACGGAAGGGCTGGCCCAGCGGACGATTCGAGGCCTGGTGAAGCGGTCCCTGGACGCATGTCTCTCCCAGGTCGATGAGTTCTTGCCTGGAGACTTGCTGGACCGGACGGAGCTGCTGGGGCTCCGGAACGCCATCGATAAGATGCATTACCCGGACTCCTCCGTCGTCTGGAACGCTGCGCGCAGGCGCCTCGCATTCGACGAGCTTTTCCTGCTGCAGTATGCGGTCCTCGAAAGGCGGCGCGACTGGCGCGATAACGGGGAGGGAGTGTCTCTGTCCGGTGGCCGGGAGGCCCTGGACGCCTTCCTCGAATCGCTGCCGTTCAAACTCACGCCGGCCCAAAACCGAGTTCTCGATGAGATCATGGGCGACGTAAGGTCCGAGCGTCCCATGGCAAGAATGCTTCAGGGCGAGGTGGGCAGCGGCAAGACGGTGGTCGCCGCCGCGGCGCTCCTGGTTGCGGCTCTTAATGGCCACCAGGGAGCCTTGATGGCCCCGACAGAGATCCTCGCTGAGCAACACTTCATTACACTCGGTGAGCTACTCTCGGGACTGCCGGTCGTCTCCAGAGAGGACTATACGGTGTCGGTGGAACCCGGCTCCGGTAGTGAGCCGGTCACCATCGGCCTACTACTGGGGAGTATGCGTAAGAGAGTCAAGGAGGAGATGCATGATCGGGTCGCAGCGGGAGCCGTGGATATCCTGATCGGGACACACGCGATCATTCAGTCGTCGGTCGACTTCCCGTCGCTTGCGCTGGTCGTGGTGGACGAACAACAGAGGTTCGGTGTGATGCAGCGGTCGTCGCTTCGCGAGAAGGGTGTAAGGCCTCACCTGTTGGCGATGTCGGCCACGCCGATTCCGCGCTCTCTCGCGCTGACGTTATACGGTGACCTGGACATGTCGGTTATAGACGAGCTGCCTCCGGGGCGGCAGGAGATTCGGACGAGATGGATGGGCCCTGACCGGAGAGACGTGGCGTATAACTTCGTTCGCAAGCAGGTGGGTCAAGGGCGTCAGGCCTTCATCGTCTGCCCTCTAATCGAAGAGTCCGAATCCATCCAGGCCCGTGCCGCAAACGTGGAGCACGAACGACTATCGACCGAGGTCTTCCCTGACCTGAGGCTTGGCCTGCTGCACGGCCGTATGGCCCTCGCCGCGACGCAGCGTGTGCTGGCGGCCTTCAAGAAGGGCGACCTGGACATACTGGTGTCCACCCCGGTCGTGGAGGTCGGAATCGATATCCCAAATGCGACAGTCATGCTGATCGACGGAGCCGAGCGATTTGGCCTGGCACAGCTACACCAGTTCAGGGGCAGGGTAGGGAGGGGCGAGCACGAGAGCTTCTGCCTTCTTCTCACGGAGGCGGCCGGAAACGAGGCACGGGAGCGCGTCCGGACGGTAGAACGGGTCAGTGATGGATTTCAGCTTGCCGAGGAGGACCTAAAGCTGAGGGGGCCGGGAGACTACCTTGGGACCCGGCAGAGCGGGCTTCCCGATCTGCGGGTGGCCCGACTCACCGACCAGGACATCCTGTCGCTGGCCCGCAAGGAGGCAGCGCGCATCCTGGAGTCCGATCCGGAGCTGTCAGACCAGGGACATGCGCCGCTTCGTAAGCGCCTGGAGGCGCTGGAGTCTGAAGCGCCTGGCGAGATGAGCTAGTCTCCGTGGCCGAGGCCCATACGGCTCACCGTATCAGCAGCTTGTCGCCGCAGGCAGTGCAGTACGAGGCGTCAGGTCGATTGCGTCCCTTGCAGTTGCCGCAGTACAGGGCCTCGGGCCGCGCCTCAGCAGGGGAACCACAGAACCGGCAGTAGAGGCTCGTCACGCGTACCTGGCGCTGGCAGACTTCGCATCGGACGAGCGGATAGTTGCGCCTGTATCTAAACGGCGAGACGCGCTGGGCCCAGTTGAACCGGCTCATGGTCCAGACCGCGCCCAACGCCACCATGGCCAGTGCTACGAGTGGGGCTGAGAACACCATGATGTTGAAAATGCCGTGTGCCATCGCTGCAATGGCGAGACCCGCTGCCACAGGTAAGCCCATCCCGCTCTTGCTCTGGCTCCTCAGGCCCAGGGGGTAAGCCCATATGCTGCTCAACACCAGGTGCCCTAGGGTCGAGATCGGCCCACGCGCGAGAATAACCGCTGGGCCGAGTGCCACCATGTACGCGAGGTTTTCGAGGGAGGCGAATCCGAGACTGGCGGCGGCCCCATATACCAACCCGTCCATGGGCTCGTCGAAGTAGAGCGACCGGTATGGGACGAACCTGACTACAGCGAACTTCCCAAGCTCCTCCGCCGGTCCTACAACGAGGAGCATGGCCACAGCTAGCGGTCCAAGCGTGACCTCGTCGGACAGCATCGATTCGCCCAGGAATACGACCTCGACGAGAGCCACAGGTATCGTAACGGCTGCGCCAAGGGCGAAGGTTGCGATCAGCAGTCGCCTCGGCTCCGGCCTGTACACGTCTTTGCGAACGAAGAACCAGAGCCAGAAGACGCCCGGTGCGAACGCCAGGACTAGCAGAACCAGGAAGGGCATCGTCGAGTCCTACCGCCTGAGGACGACGGTATCGCAGATCAGGTCGTGCAGGCCTCGCTTGTCGCGACGCAGGCCGATCATGATGAAGCCGATCAGCAGTAGGGCCGCCGAAAGAAGGGAAGCGAAGTAGCGGGCGACGGCGCGCCCGAACCCCACTCTGGACCCATCCGGCCGGACCGAATAACCGCTTTCCCAGAGTGGCTTGCGAGATGGCCACCAGCGTCCCGAAATAAGCGACGTTGATGACAAAGTTGACCGAGGTGATGACGTTGGACGCGTCCTCATCCGCGCCGTTGGAGAACGCTCCATCGACGAACACGGCCTGTAGTGCCAGAAGGACGAAGACCAGAATGATGCTATCCACCAGGCTCGCGGCCAGACGCACCCAAAATCCGGCGAGCTCGGCAATGTTCGCAGTTGCGCTGTACGGCTGGGCAGTTGACGAGCGCGCCCCCGACTCCTCAAGAGGGAGGCCGCAGCTAAAGCAGTATTGGGAGCCCGGTTCGTTGGTCGAGTTGCAGCGCGGACATAACACCCCGGCCGGAGCCGGCCCGGGTGCGGTGGATGAAGTTCCGTCCGTCCCTGATGGAATGGAAATGGAAGTACCGCAGGCACGGCAGTACCGGCTATCCGCCGGGCTGAGCGCGCCACAGCGGTGACATCGAAGCTGAAGTTGAGAGCCGCAGTGAGTGCAGAACGCCGCGTCATCGGCGGCCTCGCCACGGCATTGCGGACACTGCATACTCGACCCTCAGAGAGTCTGGTGAGCGCCGACGGTGGCGCGTCGGCGGCATCGTATCTGCAAAAGCCGAGTAGGGTCAACGAGTCTAGGCCCGTCGGGCGAGGCGTTCTCACCGTGTCAGTGGCTCGTTCTCAGGAATATCCGCGACCGAATTCGGTTGGTTTCGTCTTGAGACGACTGTTTCAAAGATGTAAGGTTAGGCCAGGAAATCCGCAGACGAATCTTGCCCAGGGAGTAACATGGCAAAGCTCAAGCATATCGCGATTGCGACCCAGGACCCGGACTCGGTCGCAGAGTTCTACACGACGGTCTTCGATCTGGAAGAGGTCGGTAGGGTGGACAACGACCACGCCGAGGGGTACTACCTGACAGACGGGAACGTAAACATCGCAATCCTACGCTTCAAGAGCGTCACCGTCGCGGGAGAAGAGTTCGGAACCGGCTACGCGGGCCTTCACCATATCGGGTTCCAGGTGGATGATGCCGCCGCTACCGACGCCGTCCTCCGGAATTCCAACGCACCCGCGCGGGACGAAATCAACATGGCCCTGCACTCCGGAATGGGTTCCAGGCACGGTGGGCGCAACGTGGAGACCAAGTACTCGGGGCCCGACGGGGTCATGATAGATATATCCCAGAACGGCTGGGTAGGTACGTAAGGGCCCGGCTGGGCAGGCGCCGTTCCGCTTTCGCGCTTCGACGGGTGATTCGACGAATCACCCCAGGGACTTGTTGAAACCTCTTACTTGTGGAAGAGGTTTAGCGCCGACCCGGCCCGGAACCACTCAATCTGAGACTCCCCGTACGAATGCCGAAGGTTGAGTTCGTGTGTCGTGCCGTCCGAGTGGTTGACGATGCAGGATACGGGTTTACCGACGGCCAGGCCTGCGAGTCCGACTAGGTCAATCCGGTCGTCTTCGCGGACCAGGTCATAGTCGGCCGTGTTGCCAAAGGTCAATGGGAGTAGCCCCTGCTTTTTGAGGTTCGTCTCGTGGATACGGGCGAAGCTGCGGACGATAATCGCTGCTCCGCCAAGCAGCCGCGGAGATAGGGCAGCGTGTTCGCGGCTGCTTCCTTCCCCGTAATTGTCGTCGCCTACCACCAGCCAGCGGACACCCTCGGCCTTATAGTGGCGGGCGATGCGAGATACGGCGACGCCGGTCTCGCCGG
>JAQBTI010000335.1 GCA_027624995.1 Chloroflexota bacterium | reverse complement strand
CCTACCCTCAAATGCGTCCCATTATCGCTGACGGTCTACAATCAACACGTTGCCCGAACTGATGGCCATGTTCATGGGCCTGGGAATGTCCCTGGACGAAGTCGTGGCGGCCGCGACCTCCAACGGGGTCGCCGCCATGGGACTATCGGACGAGTTGGGGACACTGCGCGTCGGGGCCGTGGGCGACGCCGCCGTGCTGGACCTGGAACCCGGCGAGTTCGAGTACGGCGATTCCCAGGACGAAACGGTCCAGGTAGACCACCGACTCAATCCGGTGGCCACCGTCAAGGACGGAAAGCTGTGGGCGGGAGACTCCGCCTGAGAAAGTAGGTCAATCCACGCTCGGTATCGGTCTAGCCGGTTGCTCCGAACACCTGCGCAAAGTCTGTTGCAAAGGTCCCGATTGATATGGGCGCGTGTCCGGTGACCTGCTCGACATTGTCGGTGGTTAGGTCCGCGAATCCTTCCCTGAATCCGCCGGACAGTTCTACGAAGCCGTCGGCTATCCACTCCGGAATGCCCATCCCCACCATCGCGGCCCGGGAAGCCTCCGAAGGTACGCTCACGTACGAGATCTCCCGGCCCGTGGCACGACTGAGTGCCGAGGCCACGTCGTTGAAGGATATCGACGCGGGGCCGGTCAGCACATAGCTCTTTCCTTCATGGCCGCTCGAAGTCAGCACTTTGGCCGCGACTTCCGCCACGTCTCTGATGTCCACCATGCCCAGGCGTGCGTCGTCCATGTCCCAGTAGATCACGCCGTCGGAGGCGATGGTGGAGGCAGCCATCATCGTGTTCTGCATGAAGAAGGTCGGTTCGACAAAGGTGTACGGAAGGCCTGATTGCGTTAGCGCCTGCTTGACCTCCTCGTGCTGTTTGATTATCCGGCTCTTTGGGGTCCCGTAGGCGGTCTGCCTCACTATGTGAGGACTGCCCGCTTGCTTCGCGGCCTCGATGACATTGATCGCCTGCTTTGCGCCGGTCGGGCCGTTGTCGGAGATCAGATACACCCTGTCCACGCCGTCCAGCGCAGGTCCCAAGGTGTCGGCTTGTTCCATGTCCGCGACGACTACCTCCGCGCCTAGCTCCCTGAGGGACTGAGCCTTCGATTCGTCCCGAACGAGCGCGCGGATGCTCTCACCCGACTTGAGCAGTGCGGGTACCAGCAAGCTTGCGACGTTTCCAGTTGCACCGGTGACTAGGATCATCCATTCCTCCTGATTTCGTACTCGTGTGGACCTTGTTACTCGTGCCTGTGCCATTCGATGCCGCCGACCGGCTTCCCGATTCTCCAAGCAACAGGATACACGACCCCAGAATGAGCACGACTAGGGGTATATCATCCAGGGCTCGGTGGTCCGCACGGCGCTACTGCCCGCCGCCGCCGAAGCCACCACGGCCTCCAAAGCCTCCTCCGCCAAACCCTCCAAACCCTGCGTCTCCCTCCGGCACCACGAGAATCGTGGTGGCTTCGAGGACCCCACTATCGTTGCGCTCGCCACCCACGGTTATGCGGAGCCCCTCGGTCAGGTCGTCGAGGGTGAGGACCACGATTTCGGTCCTCTGAACGACAGTATTTGCCCCGATAGTGACCTCCAAAGGCCCCTGGGCCGTATTCACCGTGATCTTGTCGCCGTCCACCGCCTCAACCGTTCCGGTCAGCCCAGCGCCGGCTCCGCCAACGCGCCCGGCGAATCCTCCGCCTGCGCCACCTGCGCCGAGCTGCTGACGTAGCTGAGCAATCTCCTCCTGGCTGAGGTCGCCGGACTGGAGCTGCTGACGAAGGTCGGCCAGCGATGGAGTGCCACCGGACGGCTCCGCTGCCGCCGTCGCAGTTCTGCCTCCTGGAGAAGGTAGGGTAACGACGTTCGTCGCGGCCTCCGCGTCCGACGAGTCTCCGCCTCCGACGACCATCCCTCCTACGAACGAGCCGCCGATCGCGCCTCCCAACACCAGCACCCCCACTATCATCAGCATGAAATTCTTGCTACTCATCTCCGTCTCCTTTCAGAAGACCCTAGTCGTTACCATGTCACCCCGTCACCGCCATCACCCTGCAACAACCATGTCACCCCGAGCGAAGCGAGGGGTCTAAGGCCACATGTCGGCCGCCATCGGTTCTCATAAGTCGATCGCCCGCGCCCGCAGCGGCCTTAGATTCCTCCCCAACTGCGTCGGGATCGGAATGACAGTCTCCGTGTCTTGCCATGCCTAACCCCTTCCCCAGTCACTCATAACGCAGCGCCTCGATGGGATGCAGGTTAGCCGCCCTGGCGGCCGGGTATATCCCGAAGAAGAGCCCAATGGCGGCCGCCACTGTCACAGCGAGGACCGTGATATCGCCGGTCACCGCCGTCTGAAAGGCCTGCCCTCCCAGGGTCTGCCCGTCCAGTGCCCGGGACACGGTCACGCCGACAATCGCGCCGACAATGCCCCCGCCGAAACTCAGCAGCGTCGCCTCGGACACGAACTGGTAGAGGATGTCGCGCCACTTGGCCCCCATGGCCTTGCGGATGCCTATCTCGCGGGTGCGCTCCGTCACCGACACCATCATGATGTTCATGATGCCGATGCCGCCGACCAGAAGCGAGATCCCGGCAATCGCGCCCAGGAAGATCACGAACGTCTCCTGAGTGTCCTCCAGCGTCTGGATCGTCTCCTCCTGGCTGGTGATGGTGAAGTCGTCATCCCCTGTAATACGGTGCCGGAGGCGCAGGGTTGTGGCGATCTGCTGGATAGCGTCAGCCATCGCCTCTCCGTCCTTCACCTGGACGTTTACCGTCTGAACGGTGATGTCCCCCTGGACGGTCCTCTGCGACGCGAGTCTGAAGTAGACCGTTGTTACCGGGACCAGGATCTGGTTGTCGAGGTTGCCGAGCGGGCTGCCGCCCCGGCTGTCGAGGACGCCGACCACAGTGAACTGGCGTCCGTTAACCTTCAGGTTCTGTCCGACCGGGTCCCGGAATCCGTACAGAGTCTCGGCTACCTGTGAGCCCAGCACGGCGACCTCGGAAGCGTTCTGCACGTGCAACCCCGTAATGAAGCCACCGGATGCCACAGTCTGATTCCTGACCGACGTGTACTCCGGGGTCACCCCCAGGACCTGGGCAAACGTATTCTCCCGGCCCGCGACGAGCTGGGCACTCGTATTGAGCTCCGGCGCCACGGCGCTGACAGACGGAGCGGTAACCGAGTCGAGCAGCGCGTAGGCGTCTTCGAGGGTGAGGGTCCCCACGCTCCCGTTCGCTGTAGACTCGGGCCTCACGAAGAGCAGGTTGGTGCCCAGGGCTTCGATGTTTGACGTTATGGCCTGTTGCGCGC
>JAQBTI010000334.1 GCA_027624995.1 Chloroflexota bacterium | reverse complement strand
GCAGAGGTAGGTTACACCGCCTGATTATTTACACACTTTTTGAGGGTACCTCGAGAGGATCGCTCGGACTGCAACACACAAGTAGGTACAGAGAGTTTTATGCTACACAGATGTATCTTTGTAGCATTCATGACGCACCATAGATGCGCCGTTGCAACAATTAGTCTGCAGGACGTAGAAGAAGAGACTCTGGGGAGGGGCAACGAGGCATGAGTGGACCGCGTGTGGTAGGGCGTTCGATCTTTACGCAGCGTGCTCTAACCCTCTCCGGGAGGGGGCTTTGCACCAAAAGTGCCGCGTAACGTGAATTGCCCTTCGACAAGCTCAGGACGAACGGTGGATTTGAAGCCACGTTCGTGGTGAGCCTGTCGAACCACAGCCCTACAATACGACTTTTGGTGCAAAGCCCCGAAAGGGAGAGGGGACATGACTTGATCCGATAGAATGCGCAGGTCTCACACAGACTGAGTGAAAGAGAGGAAACAGCATGGAATCCGTGAATATCGGGGTCGTGGGGTCCGGCGAGATGGCACGCCTGTACGTCGAGTCCATCGTCAAGTACAACGAAGGGGTCCGGTTGGTCGGCATCACGGGTGGCACGCGGGCCGCGAAGCTCGCTTCCGACCGCGGGGTCGAGCACGTCGCCGATCTCGACACGATGCTCAATCGGGCCGATATAGATGCCCTGGTCATAGCCACTCCCCACCAGGTCCACGCCGAGCAGGTGATCGCCGCGGCAGAGCATGGGAAGCACGTCTTGCTGGAAAAGCCGATGGCGACCAATGTCCCGGACTGCGACGCGATGATCGACGCTTGCAATCGTGCGGGCGTTACCCTGGCGATAATCAAGACCCTCCGCTACTCCGGGGTCTTCGGCAGGGCCAAGAAGCTGATCGACGACGGCCGAATCGGCGAGGTCCGAATGATCCAGGAGACCTCCCTTTTCCCGGCAGGACATTCGGCCAAGAAGTGGGCGACGGAGCCGGAGAGCGGCGGTGTGCTTCTGGACCGTGGGTGTCACATCTTCGATGGGCTGCGCTGGCTTATAGGAGATGAAGCCGTTCGCCTTTTCGCACGCGTCACCACGTACGAGACCATGGGCTACGAGAACTTGAACGCAATGATCCAGGTTGAGTTCTCCCGGGGAGCCCTTGCCCAGGTCTGGATGGGACACGAGGTCCCAGAACCGATCTTTCCTGGCAGCGGCTACCTCTGGCGGATCTGGGGGGAGCACGGCCTCATCGAGGCCAACAACCATGGGAAGCTAATGCTCTCGGCCGACGGTAAGTGGGAAGAGATATGGGAGATGCCGCCGTCCGGCGGAGCAGAGTTCGAGCCGGGACCACTGATGGAGCGCCACTATCGCCAGACCCAGGAGTTCGTGGACGCTGTGCGCTTCGGAAGACCCCCTACCGTCTCGGGTGAGGATGGACGGGCCGCCGTGGAGATGGTGCAGGCCACCCATCTGTCCAGCATGTCTGGCAGTGCCGTCAACCTTCCGCTGCCTCGTACCAAGGGAGGTCTCCAGTTCGACGGAGCGACCGTTCCTCGCGAGAAGATTCCTGGATGAACGACACGGTGTGTCAGCACTTGTCCTCATTGGCCATCGGGCTGCGCCATATCATGTAGACTCTAAAAGGATCGATCATCGCCACATGGGGTTGGGCAACACCGGTGGATGCGTGAAGGCGAACACTAACCGACGGATCGTAACCTGGCTGGGAATAGCAGCTCTGACAGTCACACTCGCGTCCTGCGGTGGGACCGATTCGGCGGCGCAAGATTCCGTTCAGCAGGCACCCGCCCGCGCGAACGGTCCCAGGCCTCTGGCTGACATACTGGTCAGCGGGCCGACCTTCCCGGACCCGGGCCCCGAATCGGTGACGCTGCTGCTGGAGACGAGCATCCCCGTCGCATGTGCCGCGGTATATGGAAAGACCACGGCCTACGGCGGTCTGGCCACGGACATCGACATGGCCGGCGGCGGCCATAGCGACCATCACCCACTGCTTACGGGTCTCGAGCCGGACACTGAGTACCATGTGATGCTCCAGGGCGTCGGGTCCGATGGGACGCTCTACCAAAGCGGGGACTACACCTTTCGAACGTCTGCGGCCGTGGCGAAAAGTGTCGGCTCCGACCCAGTATCGGCCCGCCCGGCTGCGACTCCGCCCGCCGCCTCCGCAAGACCGCAAGGCGACAATCTCGCCCTGAGCGAAAACGGGGCTCGGGTCTCAGCCGTCAGTAGCAACTATGGCGGGGGCGACAACGATTCGACCTACGGCGCAGGCATGGCGATCGACGGCAGCCCGGACACAGAGTGGTCGAGCGACGGCGATGGCGATGGGGCCTGGATAGAGCTCAGGCTGGCCGGGGAGACCAGGGTCAAGACCATCGGACTCAGGACTCGTACCATGGGGAGCTCGGCACAGCTATTCGCGTTCAAGGTGATCGCCGACGGCGGCAAGAGTTACGGGCCGTTCGAGGTCCCGGACGCTTCGGGCGTCCACTACTACGCCACCGACTTCACCGCGAGCCGGTTGCGCTTCGAGGCGGTCACCACGAGCGGCGGCAACACGGGAGCGGTAGAGATCGAAGTCTACGGTGAGCCGGAGATGGACCCGGATATGTAGTTTGGCCCGTTGGCCAAAGCGGGCGCACTGCTGATCGGGGGCATCGCCGGCCTCTATCCGGCCACCGGAGTTGCTCGCCTATCACCCACGGAGGCCCTTGGTACCACCTAGTACCTCGCCTCGCATAGTATTGTGGTGCCGTAGAAACGGGACGGTCGAGAGTCGATTTATCCAGCTTGAGGAGCACCAGACGTGGCAAATCGGAGCGCGGGAGCCGCGAAGGCGATCATTACCCCACCCGTTGGCTTCCCAATGGGCGCGTTTGGGCTCCGGCAAGGGCTCGCGCAGGGGGTGCATGACCACCTCTACGCCAGGGCGCTGGTGCTCGAGGATGGTCTTAGCAGGACGGCGATTGTATCGCTGGACGTCGCAGGAATCACGAAGGAGACGCTGCGCGCAATTGAGGTCAGGGTCCAGAAACTGGCCGGGATTCCGCCGACCCATCTGTTGGTGAACTCGACTCACAACCACACGTCCCCGGACATTATTACGACGGTCCCCCCATATCTCGAGACCTACGCCCTACATATGGCGGACCAGGTGGCCGGAGCCGTCTACGAGGCTGCGAACCGACTCGGACCGGCCTCGGCGGGCTTTGCCTGGGGAGACCTCCCCGGCGCAACCGTAAACCGCCAGGACCGGGAGCGACCGGTCGATACGTCCGTTGGAGTACTGCGGATCGACCGCTCCGAC
>JAQBTI010000333.1 GCA_027624995.1 Chloroflexota bacterium | reverse complement strand
GCCTCGGTGCTGCTTCGAGTGAAGGACGACTACGACGGCGCAGAGCCGTCGGCCGGGTCGGTGTCGGCGTTGAATCTACTGACGTTGGCTCACCTGGATAGCGACCCAGCCGCCGTTCGAACAGTCGAGGCGGCGCTGGCTCGATTCGCAGGGCGCTGGGGGCAAGCCGCACGAATCGTCCCTCTGATGGCGACGGCACTGGCGCAGTACCACACCGGCCTGTCGCAGATCGTGATCATCGGTGCCGCCGACCGACCGGACACTCTGGTCCTGAAACGATCGCTCGCGTCGGTCTATTTGCCATTCTCGGTGACGATGAATATCGAACCTGGCTTGCGACAGCTTACGCTAGCGGAATCGCTCCCGTTTACCGCCGAGATGACGATGGTCGATGGGAAGGCGACTGCGTTCGTCTGCACGAATTTCTCCTGTCTGGAACCGACCAACGATCCCGATCGGTTCGACACTCAGCTTCGGGCGCTCCGTAACAACACACTATGACGTTCACTGTAGAAGTCCTACTGAAGGGCCACGACGAGGTAGTCGACGAAGTCATTCATCGAGACGGTCCGGACCCTGGGGATTGGACCGACGACGATGTTCGCGAGGTCCTCAGGCTGACGCTGCTGAGCTTCGACCGTGTTCAGAACCCGGACGCCGAAGATCGAACTGTCTCGCTCCGGGGACTGAGTTGGATCGTGACGCCCGTTGAGCGGGGCGTTGCGATCGCGATCGAAATTCCAAGCGGGGCAGTAGTGGCTGGGCCGTTCGCCACCGAAGTCGACACGTTGACCTCGGCGCTCACCAGGGTGCTCGCGAGTCCTGAAAGCGACGGGCCGACGGTCCACTGATCTGCGGAGTCACGCGGGCGCAGTCGTCTCAAATGGGCAGGGTCGAGCCGGAAGCGCTGGATCACGGCGATCTCGAGCGCATCTTCATCGCGGCGAAATTGGCGGAAGCTCAGCGTGTGGAGGAGGTGCTGACGCTCGAGGGGGTCGAGTACATCGTGACCGTCGAGCCGTTCGTAGGGGGGATCTTCTCTACGTTCAGACCCCGAAACGGAGCGGTCTTCTACGTCGCATCGACCCAAGCCGACTACTCTCGCGGCAAGTTGATCGCCGCGGGTCTCGGCCGTGGTGTCAATGGCGGCGTCGAAGACATGGCCCAAGCCAGGCATGGCGATCAGCTCGTGCCGAACCCCTTGTCGTCCCAGTTCTGCGGCCATCAGCGCCGACTGCTCGAACGGGACATCGGTGTCGTTGTCGCCGTGCAGGAGTAGTGTTGGTGGATAGGTCGGCGTTACGTTACGAATGGGACACAGCGGATCAAAACTCTCTGGTGCGCTGTCGGGAGTACGTCCAACCACCTCGAGGGGCCAGATCCCCCGCTGACGGGTGTGGAAGTAGAACGGAGTTCGATCCCAGCCTGCAGCGTCGGAAACCACTTGTTGACCAACGGCTTGTCGGGCTTCCTCCTCCGACACAGCGGGTTGTTGGCTATAGAACGGATCAGATCGGCTGAGCCATTCAGCCGCAATGTCACCGTATCCGTAGAAGGACACGAGGGCCGTCGGTCGAGAGGGCAGCCGAAATCCGGCCATCAGTGTCAAGTATCCTCCCGACGAGTGGCCGACAACTGCAATGCGGTTCGGATCGATCCCAAACAGTTGCGGACCTTCGTGACGCACCCATGAATAGGCATCGCAGAGGTCCTCGATGACCTGATCTAATTTGACCTGGGGAGCCAGACGGTGGTCGATGGCAATGACCGTGTAGCCAGCGTCCTGGTATTTTTCGACCTGGACAGGATCGAGCCAGCTTCGGCTGCCCCAGATCAGGGCACCACCGTGAATCCACAAGATGGCTGGTCGGACCTCGTCGTCCGGCACTCGATAGACATCCGCCTGAATCTGGAGAGTCCCGGTCGTTTTGTAGGTGTAAGTAGTCTTGGCCATCTCTGGTGCCTCGGCGCTCTCAGAACTGCCGATGCACAAAATCGGGAGCGAAGCCGTTCGCCATGGGATCCCCATGACCCTGATGGTTCCTCCTCCATGAATCGTGGCATCTCCCCATGGAACTGTCGCATTATACGGGGCCTTTAGCGCCCTGCGAACAGGATCATGAGGCGGCAGGTTGCAGTTTGGTCCCAACAGATCGGCCCAAATGATGTCCGAAACGGCTCTGCCCAATCGGAGGCACGACGAGGAATGGCGCCCTGGGCCGGAATGACCAAGTGAGGATAGGATCGCGGTGGCGGCCTCTAATAGAGGTTAGGCCGGACTCGTGGTGGCCTGCATAGCCATAAGTGATCTGTCTAAGGGAGTTGCGAGGAATGTGGCGCAGCTGGGCGATGGCCCGTGGGTCGGCCCGGTCTGGCCTGTCGGAGAGGAAGGGGAGAGAAGGGGAGACTACACCGCTGACGACCCTCCAATTCTCGTGGCCGAGAAGTCACCTCCCTGGCGGGGCCCCAGCCGTCCGGTCTGCCTACCCGTAAGTCACTGAAAAGGATCGACTTCCCGGCCAGGGCCAGAGTGGACGAGCCTCTCGCGTTGACACTTGCAGGGTTTCCGACCGATGTTTGTAGTCAAGAGGCGGGGGCCTGAAGACTCTCGCCCATAGGTCATGTGGCCCCGGAAAATCGTCAATATGAGCTGGGTTCTGGGCGCTTGCGTGTTGCAGTGTTTCCCGGATCTAATAGTAGACAAGGAGTTCGACAGGACCTTTCTTGTCGAGCAATGACCCTGAGGAGGGGTCGCGTATGGAAGACCGATTATTCACGTTCCCCGAAGTTGCAGAACGGCTGAGCGTATCACTCAGTTTTATCAAGCAGCTTCGCAGAGAAGGCAAGTTGAGGACGGTGCGTCTCGGGCGCAAAGCGGTGCGCGTGCCAGCGGCCGAGGTGGCTCGACTCTGTTCCGGAAAGGAAGTCGCATAAAACACAGAAATTGGTTGTTGGCATCTGCATGACTCGGTCGGTCCTACCTCGGTAGTCCCACCGCACGCCCCGCAGCCCCCTGATTCACCTGGCCCACCGTTTGGTTGGGCCCCTACCGAAGCCGCCTTTCACAGCGGTTTCATGGAGCATTCAAGATGTCCAAGAGACGTAGAGATCTGTACGACCCCAGATATCAACCTCGCTGCACAATTTGCGGCAGTCCCGCCACCCTCCGAGTGCGCTGCTACAGCTGGATTGACTACGGCGGTGGACGGCGGCCTGAATCCGCAAAGGACTGGGGCTGCCCCCATTAAAGCGCCCCCGGTTTTCTTGGACACGGATTAAGGGAGAATCCAATGTCCAAGGAGGTGGGGGAAATGGTTCAGTCGAGGGACGTGGTA
>JAQBTI010000332.1 GCA_027624995.1 Chloroflexota bacterium | reverse complement strand
CGGTCTACTGGCACTGACCTGCGTAGCCTCCGGGCGGGCGGCGACGGATCTCCGTGAGAAGGTCGGGTTCGAAGGGCTTGTCTATGCCGGTAATCACGGCGCTGAGTACTTGATCGACGGGAAAATCGAGATGGAGACGGGTACCGAGCCCTATAGGTCCTTGCTCGGCCTGGTCATGGACCATCTGAAGAAAGCAGTCGACGGAACAGGGCTCGTCTGGGAGCACAAGGGTCTCAGCGTTTCGGTCCACTACCGTCTGTCGCCTGATACGACCCGCGCGCGTCGCCATCTGGAGGCCGCGCTGGAGACTGCTCCCAACGTCCGGGAATTGGAGATATTTTGGGGCAAGCAGGTACTGGAGATACGGGCGCCGCTGGGCTTCCACAAGGGGTTCGCCGTCAGGAAGCTGGTCCAGGAGTACGGACTGGACGCCGTGGTCTTCGTTGGCGACGACACCACCGATGTCGACGGCCTTGTGGCAGTCAAAGAGTTGGTCTCAGAAGGGAAGGCATCTGGGCTGGGCGTGGCAGTTGTCGACGTCGATACTCCGGGACCGGTACTTGCCGCGGCCGACTTCTCTGTGGCGGGAGTGCCCGGCGTGGAAGAGTTCCTCAAATGGCTATGCTCCGAGGCCAGGAAGCGTTCTTGACACGCCGACGCGGGCGCAAATAGCATACGCCGGTCGCGAAGGCGTCACGGAGCCACCCATGGACCGACCCAACGTATTGCTTATCTGTGCCGACCACTGGGGCGGCCGCTTCATCGGCAAGCTCGGCCATCCCGATGTTCTGACGCCCACGCTCGACCGCTTCATCGAGAACGGAATTGCATTCGACAACGCCTACACGACAACGCCTTCGTGTATACCGGCGCGGCGAGAGATCATGACGGGCGCCCATTCCCGTACCCATGGCGACCGAGTCTTCAACGAGACTCTGCCAATGCCGGACCTCCCGACCCTCGCGCAGGCCTTCCGCGACGCCGGCTATCAGGCCTACTCGGTGGGCAAGCTGCACGTCTATCCCCAGCGAGATCGCATCGGCTTCGACGAGGCCATCATCAACGAAGAGGGACGGCACCATCTCGGCCTATCCAAGGACGATTACGAGATGTTTTTGGCCGAGCAAGGATACCCGGGCCAGGAACTTGCCCACGGCGTAGGCAATAACGAACACACCGCCCGTCCGTGGCACCTGCCTGAGTACTGCCATCAGACGAATTGGACCGTGAGAGAGATGAGTAAGGTCATCGCTCGTCGTGACCCGACCCGTCCGGCGTTCTGGCACATGTCGTTCAGTCCGCCTCACCCGCCACTCGCCCCACTGGCCGATATAGATGTCCAGATGCCGTTCATTGGCCAGTGGGCCTCGGATCTGGGCTCAATACCAGCGCTCAATCTCAGGTTCCCGCCTCCTGGGACCTACTCCGAAGAGGGTACCCGATTGGCGCGGCAAGCCTTTTACGCACTCATCACGCACGTCGACCATCAGATGAGCCTGGTAATCGGACTGCTCCGCGAACAAGGGCTGGTGGACAATACCGTGGTCATGTTCACAGCCGACCACGGCGACATGTTGGGCAATCACGGCCTCTACAACAAAGATGTCTTCTACGAAGATTCGGCCAGGATACCCATGGTGCTGGTGCCTCATGAGGCCAGAAGCGACCTCGGAAACAACCGCGTCGACCACAGGCTCGCAACACAGGCCGACATATTTCCGACGCTGATGGACCTATGTGATATCGCTGTGCCGGACACGGTCGAAGGCCTTTCACTTGTCGGTGACCAGAGACGAGAGCACGTGTATGGCGAGCACTGGGAGGACTACAGGTCCACTCGTATGGTGCGGGACGAGCGCTATAAGCTTGTCTACTACGCGGCAGGCAACCATTTCCATCTCTTTGATCTGGATGAGGACCCGGACGAGTTGCGGGACCTCTGCGACGAGGCTGCTCATACCGAGACCCGGGGACGTCTGACCGATATCCTCATTGATCAACTTTACGGCAGTGATCTAGACTGGCTGGACGGCCGCGACTTGGTCGGTCTGCCCGACGGCTCTTGGCCATCTCACAGGCGTCCTGACAGGGGCATGGGCGGTCAGCGCGGGCTGAGGCTACTTTAGCCTGGCGGAGACTTGACTATGGACTGCTGTATCCCACAGCTCGACAGGGGCGAACACGCCACTCCTGACCTAGCCGCAACGTCAGGCCCATCTGGGGACGTGCTCGCCGATAGGGTAGAACTCGGGGGCGGATTCTCGATGGGGACCGATGACATCGATCGGGTGCCGGGTGACGGTGAGGACCCGATCCGACGGGTCGAACTGAGTCCGTTTTCGATCGACGTTGCCGCGGTTACCAACGAACACTTCTTACGATTCGTCGAGGCGACGGGCCACGTGACGGATGCAGAGCGATTCGGGTGGTCTTTCGTATTCCACCAGTTCGTCTCGAAACGCACATCGAAATCGGTTACCCAGGTGGTCGAAAGGACGCCATGGTGGTGGCAGGTGCAGGGGGCATTCTGGCGACGGCCTGAAGGGCCGGACTCCGACATCGAGGAGCGGATGGACCACCCGGCTGTCCACGTATCATGGAACGACGCCCACGCTTACTGCCTCTGGGCCGGAGCGCGCCTGCCCACCGAGGCCGAGTGGGAGTTCGCCGCTCGGGGCGGACGCGATCAGATGAGGTATCCCTGGGGCAACCGGCTCACGCCCGACGGCGAGCACAGATGCAACGTTTGGCAGGGCGAGTTTCCCAACCGAAACACAGTAGAGGACGGCTACGCGGGCACGGCACCCGTGAGGGCCTTTGAGCCCAACGGATACGGACTCTACAACACCTCCGGGAATGTGTGGGGGTGGTGCGTCGACTGGTCCAGTCCGCGGTTCCATCGCCGCGGGCCGCGAGTCGATCCCAAGGGCCCACCAAAAGGTACCGACAGGGTCACCAAAGGCGGCTCGTACTTGTGCCACGCTTCATACTGCAACAGGTATCGAGTCTCTGCCAGGAGCTCCGCTACTCCGGACAGCTCGGCGGGCAATATGGGCTTCCGGTCGGCAGCGCCGATAGACTGAAACGGGACGGATAGGACTTGAGCCAACCAGGTCAATCTCAGGATTTGACGGGGAGTAGCGCTTGAAGATCGAAAAGGTCGAAACGTTCTTAGTGTCCCACTTTCTCGTGGTCCGGATCACGGCCGACGATGGGACCGAAGGAATAGGGGAGTCCTCTTACTGGGCATTCCCCAAGGCCGCGGAGGAGACCATAAAAGGGTTCGCCGGCGACCTGATCGGGATGGACCCCGGCAATACGGAGCACATCTGGAACTACCTGC
>JAQBTI010000331.1 GCA_027624995.1 Chloroflexota bacterium | reverse complement strand
ATGGACGCGGTCAACCCGGCGATTGTTCGAATCACCGGCGCCAACATCAACCGAAAAACCGAGGGAAACGTTAGAACGTCCGGCTTGGCCATTGAGCAGGTCCGACATCTCGCACCCCTCGGACTCGTGAAACTCATGGTCGCGAAGCCGGGATCCGGCAGGTGACTGGGTTGCACTCCCACGTGAAGGCTAAGAGACACGATAGATCTTTTTGGAAAACGGAGGTGAAACATGTGGGGCCCTCATGAAGGTATGGGATGGTGGATGGTGTTTGGCGGACTGTGGATGGTGGCGTTCTGGGGTGTAGTCGTCGGCCTTGTGGTCTGGGCGGTCACGAGGATGGCGGGCGGACCGACACGGGAAGTTGGCGACAGGGAGATGCCCATCGACGCTGCCAAGAGGCGGTTGGCCAGTGGAGAGATCAACAAGGAAGAATTCGAAGCCATCAGAGACGTCCTTGGCTAGCTGCCGAGGATATGCTGCGCCCGGTAGTACCGCCGAGATCGGCGACTCGTGGCTGGAGCGAAATTGATTCTCCGGCGTCTCTCATTGATTCTTGGCGCCGCCTTAATCACCGTTGCGACCGCCTGCGGTGGGAACGACTCGCAGTTACCGCAGGTCGAGCGGGGCAATGCTATCTATGCCAGCAACTGTCAGAGCTGTCACGGGGATGTCGCGACCGGCGACGGAGGGTTGCCTGAGGCCCCCGTCCACGGACCGAGTGGTCACACCTGGCATCACGCCGACGGTCAACTTGCGGACATCGTTTTGGGCCGCTTTGATTATCCGGGGAAGACCATGCCTTCGTTCGATGGGCTTCTGTCAGAGGAAGAGGTCTCCCATGTCCTGGCCTACTTCAAAACGGGCTGGGAGCGCGATCAGGTGGAGTTTCAGGAGCAAGTGAGCAAGAACTGGGGGGCGGTGCAGGGCGGGCAGTAATCGGCGGCGGTCACATCCGAAACGAGGTAGCTGATGACGGAGACCGAGATAGTCGTAACAGCGGTGGGTCTGGTACTGATACTGGCGCTGGCTTACTACTTCTTCGGCCCCAAGAAGGCGAGGCAGGCTGAAGTCAAGGGAGACGTTCAGGAGATACGGATTTCGGTCAAGGGTGGCTATTCGCCCGCCGTCATCCGCGTCCGAGAGGGGATCCCATTACGTCTGATATTCGACCGGCAGGAGGCCAGCGACTGCAGTTCAAGGATCGTCTTTCCGGACTTCCGGGTCAGCAAGAGCCTGCCTGCGTTCGGTACGACGACCCTGGAATTCACACCAGACAAGTCTGGGGAGTTCGGGTTCGCGTGCGGCATGAACATGCTGCATGGCACCCTGATAGTGGAGGCGAACGGTGCCGGTCCAGTAGCCGCAGCGTCTGAAGACGAGAGCGACGGGTCAGCGTTTGCAGAGGCCGTCGGCGTCGGGCCTCGGCTGGAGGTCGAGGCCCTTCCTCAGGCGGAGTTCAGCCTTCTCGGCGGCGGCGTCAACTGCCCGACCTGTGTGAACAACATCGAGGCGTGGTTGAAGGACTTACCAGGCGTGGACGGGGTCCAGGTGAACTTCGGCTCCGAGCGGGTGACGGTCCAGTACGACCCGTCCCAAATCTCGATAGACCGTATCCGGCAAGCCATCGAAGAGGCAGGCTATCACACGCGCCACCGAGAGGACCCCGGATCGCAGGAGACGGAGGACGAAGAAGCTGCCGCGCGCAGAGAAGAGCGCCGTGACCTTGGCAGGCGCGTCGCCGTCGGGGCCGCACTGACACTTCCCGTCCTGTACGCGGTTATGGTTGGGGAGTTCATTAGCGAGGACTGGGTCCCGGGTCTAATGGAGGATGCCTGGTTCCAGCTCGCGTTGATCTCCCCGGTGATGCTGTATACCGGTTGGCCCATACACGTCACGGGCTGGCTGACGCTCGCCCACCGGATGGCCGACATGAACACCCTCATCACCGTGGGTACAGTGGCGGCCTTCCTCTACAGCCTGGTTGTCACCGTAGCCCCAGGCGCGCTCCCCGAGGACCTACGGGAGGTGTACTACGAGGCCGTCGGGGTCATCCTGACTCTTATCCTGTTGGGACGGCTGCTCGAAGCTGTCGCAAAGGGTGGCACCAGCGAGGCCATTCGCAAGCTCATCGGTCTTCAGGCGAAGACGGCACGGGTAGTCCGGGACGGGCAGGAGCAGGATGTTCCGGTGGAGGAGGTGCAGATCGGAGACATCGTCATAGTCCGCCCAGGAGAGAAGGTGCCCGTGGACGGCGAGATCGTCGAAGGCCGCTCGACCCTGGACGAGTCTATGGTGACCGGTGAGAGCATTCCGGTGACCATAGGCGCGGGCGAAAAGGTCATTGGCGCCACCATCAACCAGACCGGAGCCTTCCGCTTTCAGGCCACCAAGGTGGGCAAGGACACCATGCTGGCGCAGATCATCAAACTCGTGGAGCAGGCCCAGGCCTCCAAGGCCCCTATCCAACGTCTGGCCGATCTGGTAGCCAGCTACTTCGTTCCCGGCGTAGTCTTCATAGCCATCGGCACCTTTGTAGTCTGGTTCAACTGGGGACCGGGGCCGGCGTTTATCTTCTCCCTTGTCAGCGCCGTCTCCGTCCTCATCATCGCCTGTCCGTGCGCGCTGGGCCTGGCCACGCCGCTTTCGATCATGGTGGCGACGGGCAAGGGCGCCGAGAATGGCATCCTGGTCCGCTCCGCCGAGGCCTTGGAGACAGCTCACAAGCTGAAGACTGTCATACTGGACAAAACAGGGACTATCACGCGCGGCAAGCCGGCCCTGACAGACGTAGTGCCCGTCGGTGATATCGACGAGGCCACTCTGCTGCGTCTCGTTGCCTCCGGGGAGCGGTCATCGGAGCATCCTCTGGGCCAGGCGATCATAGAGGGGGCGTCGGCCAGAGGTATCGAACTCCCGGAGCCCAAGGACTTCCAGTCGTTGACCGGGAAGGGGATCTCGGTCAGCGTCGATGGCCGCAAGCTCCTCATCGGAAATAGACGGCTTCTATCCGATAGCGGGATAGAGACGGGCGAATTGGAGGAGCACGCGGAGCGATTGGCCGCCCAGGGCAAGACTCCGATGTTCGTGGCCGTGGATGGTAAGCCCGCGGGTGTGGTCGCCGTGGCCGACACGATCAAAGAGGACTCCGTGGCGGCAATCGCAGCCCTCCGCAGGCTAGGGCTCGAGGTTGTGATGATGACCGGCGACAACCGCCGCACGGCAGACGCCATCGCCCGCCAGCTGGGCATCGACGAGGTGGTGGCCGAGGTGCTGCCCGGCGGCAAGGTCGATGCCGTCAAGCGCCTGAAGGCCGAGCATGGCACGCTGGCCTATGTGGGCGACGGC
>JAQBTI010000330.1 GCA_027624995.1 Chloroflexota bacterium | reverse complement strand
ACGCCCAGATACAGGGCCAACAGGTAGAGATCCACCAGCGAGCACATGAAGGTCTTGGTGGCTGCAACACCGATTTCCACCCCTGCCCGTAACAGAATCGTCGAGTCGGCTACGCGGGTGGTCTGAGTGCCGGGGTAGTTGCAAAGCGTGATCTGACGGGCGCCTTTTCGCGTGGCCTCCTCCATGGCGGCCAAGGTGTCTGCTGTCTCGCCGGACTGGCAGACGGAGACGACCAATGTATTGGAGTCTATCACCGGGTCCCGGTACCTGAACTCGGACGAGTTATCGACCTCGGCAGGAATACGAGCGAGCGACTCTATCCAGATGCGGCCCACCATGGCGGCGTGCAGGCTGGTGCCCATGCCGACCAGCACCACCCTCCCAATTTTCTTGACCTCGTCGTCGGTGTATGGGAAGCCCTCGAGGTCCACCGACGGCTTGTCGAACGACACACGCCCGCGGAGGGCATCTATGACCGCCTCTGGCTGTTCGTGGATCTCCTTCATCATGAAGTGCTTGAATTCGCCCTTGACCGCTGAGAGGGCGTCGTAGGTCACGTGAGACGGGGAATGCTCGACTGCGGTGCCGTCCAGCGTAGTGTAGCTCGCGCCCTTAGGGGTTATCGATGCGACCTCGCCTCCGGCCATGTACACGACGTCTCGGGTGTGTGGTAATAGCGCCGGCAGATCGCTGGCCAGAAGCATCTCTTCCTTGCCGTAGCCGACCACAATGCCACCGGCGTTGCCGAGCCTGAAGGCGACGATCTTGTCGGGGTCCCTACTCGAAATGACGACTACCGCATTGGCGCCACGTATGCGTTTTGCCGTTTTCCTGACTGCCTCTTCCAGAGAGAGCTCCTCGCCGAGATAGGACTCGATCAAATGAGGGATGCACTCGGCGTCGGTCTCGGATGTGAACTCGTGGCCTTGCTCGATGAGGCCCCGTTTGAGCTCGACGTAGTTCTCGACGATGCCGTTATGAACAACCATAACGTTGTTCCCGCAGTCGACGTGGGGGTGGGCGTTGAAGTCTGTCGGACCGCCGTGTGTCGCCCATCTCGTGTGGCCGAGGCCGATGCTGCCATCGGGGAGTCCGCCGTCGAAAACGGCCTTGAGGTTGGACAGCTTGCCAGAGGCCTTAAATACTTGAGGTTTGCCATCGAGATCGAGTACAGCGATTCCCGCGCTATCGTATCCCCTGTACTCGAGGCTAGAAAGGCCTTCCATGAGGATCGGCGCCGCTTTCCGGCTGCCCACGTATCCGATAATTCCGCACATAGACTATCTACTCACAGATCGGTTGGCCAGGCCCGCCTAGGCTACATTATCCCGGAGCACAGACCTGCCTTCAATGGCTGTCAAGGTGAAGAAAGGATGGCTCCGTCGGTATGTTGCCTCCCATAGACGCCGTGGTAGCTTTCCGGAAGCAAGGCTGCGACGCGGCGCATGACCATATCGGTCATAGAATCCAAGACCTCTGTTGTGGGACGTCCGTCAATCGGAGGTAGCGAGAATGCCGTACCGATTCGCACCCTGATCGTGCCGGTGGGGTTGAGAACCCGAAGCCAGTGGCCGACGCCCTCGGTACCCGTGATCCCAACGGGCAAGAGCGACGCCTGCGATTTCAGCGCAAGCTGCACCACTCCGGACTGCGCCTTCCGCATTGCGCCCGGGCTGCGTGTGCCTTCAGGGAACAGGGCCAGGACCTGGCCGCGCTGTAGCTCGTTCAGGGCCCACCTGAACGCCCGCACGTCCGCTCCTTCTCTGTTCAAGGGAAAGGCGCCATACGACCGGAGGAACCAGCTGGTGACAGGTCCGCCAAACAGAGTGTCTTTTGCCAGGAACCTGATCCGCCGCGGGAGGCTGGACGCAAGAAGAGGTGGGTCGATGTTGCTCTGGTGGTTGGCAACCACTATCAGAGGCCCCATCGGCGGGACGTGCTCGACCCCCTCAGCCGAATAGTCCGCGAAAATCCGAAGGGTCATGCGCTGTAGAACGTTGCATCCGGTGTAGACGGCATCCACAGGTCGCTACTCCACCATGGCCAGTATCCGCTCTACGACGCCTTCAATATCGAGGTCGTCGGTCTCCACACGGATGGCGTCGGGTGCGGCGCGCAAGGGAGAGTCGGCACGCTCACTGTCTATCCTATCACGCCGTGTGAGATCCGCGAGGACCTGCTCGTAAGGGAGAGCCTCTCCCGCCTCTTTGGAGATCTCGTGATGACGCCTCCTGGCGCGCAGATCGACCGACGCGCCAAGGTAGACCTTCAGTCTTGCGTTGGGGAGGACGACGGTCCCGATGTCCCGGCCCACCATTACGAAATCGTCCCGCTCCGCCATCTCTCTCTGGCCCTTTACAAGGACCGTCCGGACGCCGGAAACCCTGGACACGAATGAAACGCCGGCATCGACCTTGGGGTCCCGCAGGTGTTCAGTCACATCTTCACCGTCCGCCAGAAGACGATCGTCTCCGGAGCCGGGCACGAGGTCCATAGTGAGGCCCTCCGCCATGGCAGCGAGGGTGTCGCCGTCCTCGAGACCGATGTCGCGCTGGAGCGCGACCCAGGTCACTGCGCGGTACATGAGGCCGGTATCGAGGAATCGGAACCCCAGCCTGCGGGCGACGATCCTGCCGACGGTTGTTTTGCCGGATGCGACGGGGCCGTCGATTGCTATGGATTTAATGTTGGTCAATGGGTGGTCGGCCGGAGGGGCCAAGCACGATTATATCAGGCATCCAGCCCGGCCAACCGGTGCTGCCAATCGTTCCTTGTCTGGCTGGCGCTCCCTGGCTATAATCGAGCCGCTGCCGCCAAAGGAGGCGGTATCGCCAGGAGGGCAATATGAAAGGAATAGTTGCGATTGTCGCGCCGGACAGAAGCAAGCTCGACGACTTGTTGGCAGCCGGACCGGACGACGTCGAAGTGAAGTGGATCGACTCGACTCAGCCTACACACGTCCAGGCGGAGCAGATGAGCAATGCTGTGACCATGCTACAGGCGGCGGGGGATTTTGACATAGACCTCGCGAGGTCGTGTCCCCGGCTGAAACTGATACAGGCCACTAGTGCCGGTGTGGACAGGTTCGATGTCGCGGCTCTCGGCGAGATGGGGATACGGGTCGCAAACAATCACGGCGGCAACGCGAACCCAGTGGCTGAGCACGCTGTAGCGCTGATGATTACCGTGTTACGCAAGCTCACGCTGCAGTTCGAGTCCGCGAGGTCCGGGAAGTGGATGGGAGCGATACGGGAGGACTGGACGCCTCAGGCATACGAGATATCGGGCAAAACGGTTGGGATCGTCGGACTCGGCCAAATAGGCCGGCGGGTGGCGCAGCGTCTACAGGGTTGGGA
>JAQBTI010000329.1 GCA_027624995.1 Chloroflexota bacterium | reverse complement strand
CGTCCTCGCAGTCCAGGCAGACTTCCTTGCCGCAACGGGTAATCCATTGCTCCGCCCGGATGGCCTCTGATGCCCGCTCCAGGGCCTCGGCGGCGGGGAATATCCGCCAGAGGCTCCGGCCCACCAACGTGTGTCGCTCAATCGGTGACAACACCGTGGCAAGGTTATCGAAGCCGCCCGAGCAGCCAGCGATTGCGAATGGCTTGCGGCTCCCATCGGTCCCGTATGCCCACCTGCGGAAGGGGCGCCGGCCCGCCATCTCCTCAGCGAAATGAAGCGCCGTCATCCTGGTAAGTCCGACGCCCATTAGGACAACGAAGCCATGCATCCGGCCCAGGTTCCTTATCGGGGCGAACACGTCCTCGACAGTCTGGCCCGCGGTCAGCTCGTCTGCAAGGGGGCCTACCGCAGTGAACGACTGCCTGGCGTGGACGCTCCGTGCCCTGCCGGACATCGCCAGCACTGTCGCAGGGATCGTTCCCATAGACGGATTCACCACGTTGCTATCGGGCGCGTAAATGGGGTCTGCTCCCGGTGGGAGCTCGAGGCCACTCTCGTACTCCGTACCGTTCCGAGGGATGCGTTCATCCTCCCGCGGGAGAAGCTCATAGGCCCGAGAGAAGGTGGGGACCATCACCGTGCATTCTTGATCCAAGATGCCGTCGATCACGGTCTGCGCGCCGCTCTCCACCCAGCCGAATGAGCTCAGCGACGAGTGGACCATCACGGCGTGTCCCGCCATGCCCATATGGGACACCGCATCCGAGACCGTTTCAGATGTGACCACTGTGGCGCCTGACATTGGATCACCCCGCATCGTTACTATTGTCAACGGATGGACCAGGATAGCACGTCCTCGATGGCAGACCCTCGGCCCCCGGCCGCCGATTCTGGCACGCGGAACAATCTTGCGTTCTGCGGACGATGTGGCTAGAATGCCTTTCAAGTCTACTCACCAGCTACGAGGTGCTCGATGCCAGAAACTGATCTTGCGCTGATGGCCCATCTGATGCGACGAGCCGGGTTCGGCTCAACGCGCGAAGAGCTTGAAGCTTTGACCGCGCACAGCTACGAATCAGTTGTCGAAGACCTTCTCCATCCTGAGAACTCCCCGGATATCGACGAAGACATCGCGCAGCGCTATTTCGGTATCCGATTCGGCAGCAAGAGCCAGTGGATTTACCGGATGGTCAATTCCCAGCGCCCGCTGGAGGAGAAGATAGCTCTATTCTGGCATCACGTATTCGCGACGGCCAATACCAAGGCCAGCCAGGTCACCGACCAGATCGACATGTTCAGGCGCAACGGGCTGTCTCATCTGAAGACGATTCTGACCGATCTATCCAGAGACCCCGCAATGGTCTTTTGGCTGGACAACAACGAGAACGTAAAGGGCGAGCCGAACGAGAACTACGGACGCGAGCTACTGGAGCTGTTCTCGATGGGTGTGGGTAACTACTCCGAGGACGACATCAAACATGCGGCTCGGGCGTTTACTGGGTGGACAATCACTCAGCCCATTCCCGAATATCCGACCAACCAGGGCAGATCGGTGTTCGTCTACCAGGAAGACCAGCATGACGACAGTTCAAAGACCTTCCTCGGCCAGACCGGTAACTTCAACGGCGAAGAGATCATAGACATAGTCGTCCGGCAGGAGGCGACGGCCATGTTTATATCAAGGCACCTTTACAACTTCTTCGTGGCCGACGAACCGCAGGTGCCCGCGTGGCAGCTAGAATCTCCACTAGACGCCGACGCCATCGACGCGCTAATGAAGGCGTACTTCGAGTCGGATGGGGAGATACGGCCGATGCTGCGGCTCCTTTTCAACTCCGACTTCTTCAAAGAGGCCCGGTTCAAGAGGGTCAAGAGTCCGGCAGAGCTCGTGGCAGGAGTCGTCAAGCTAGTTGGAACCCACCGCTTCCCAGACCCGGGGATCGGGGACTACGGCGCCGCAACGATGGCCATGGGCCAGGAGCTGATGAACCCGCCCACGGTTGAAGGCTGGCACACCGGCAGGGAGTGGATCGATGGCGGCGCCATGACCGAGCGCATCAACTTCGCGGTTGGCGAGGTGGGAGATGCAACAAGGCCGGGGGTCGCCGCGATAATAAGCCGGCTTGCCGAAAGTGACGCCGCCCTGTCTCCAGAGGATTTTGTCGACCGATGCCTGGACCTCGTGGGGCCGATGACAGTTGGTGACGCCACCAAGACTGCCCTGGTGGAGCACGCGAACACCGGCGGGGTCCTGGGATTCGGCACCGATTCGGAGCGCGAGGCAAGCACTGATAGAGCAGTCCGTATGCTGCAGCTTATCGTCTCAACAGGCGAGTTCCAGTTCGCCTAGTAAGGCTTGGGAGTCACTAGATATGGGTACCAACGGTAACGGGAAAAAGCCACCGGTTCTGGTCGTCCTCCAGCAGAGCGGCGGCAACGACTTCATGAACACCCTGGTCCCTTACACCAACGGCGTGTACTACGACACGCGTCCAAAGGTGCGCATTCCGGAAGACCAGGTCTTGCCGATGAGCGACACCCTGGGCTTCCATCCGCAGGCCGCTCTCTTCAAAGAGATGTACGACAACGGGAATGTGGCAATCGTCCAGGGAGTGGGGTATCCGAACTCCAACCGCTCTCACTTCCGTGGCATGGACATCATGCACACCTGTGAGCCAGACCGCTTGGTCTACGAGGGTTGGCTCGGCAAGGCCATAAGAGAACTGGACCCCAAGGGCGAGAACGTCCTCACCGGCATGAACTTTGGCCGAGGCCTGCCTCGAGCTATGGCCGCGCAGGATGTTCCGGTAACCTCAATCGGAAACCTCGATAGCTACGGCCTGATGACTCCAATAGCCGAGGAGACTCAGCGCAACGAGGCCATGCGGGTCTTCAAGGAGATGTACGCACCGGCAATCGGGACTGGCCCGGTAATGGACTACATCAGGCAGACAGTCGTGAACGTCATGGGAGGAGCCGACATCCTTAAGGACGTGCCCGGACAGTACAACTCGCAGGTCGAGTATGCCACTAACCCGATCGCACAGAGCCTGCGCGACGTCGCGCGCGTCCATCTAGCCGGCCTCGGCAGTCGCATCTTCTATGTCATCCACGGAGGAACGAGAGGGTACGACACGCACGCCAACGAGTTGCCCGCCCATGCGGTCCTTTGGACTGACCTCTCGGCGGCGATCATGGACTTCTTCCAGGACCTTCGAGACCACAACGCCTCCGAAGAGGTCGTGATGCTGGTCTTCACGGAGTTCGGACGGCGGATGCAGGACAACGGGACCGGCACCGACCACGGGTCCGGCGGCGGTGCCTTCATCGTCGGAGACCGCGTCAACGGAGGCCTGTACGGCGAG
>JAQBTI010000328.1 GCA_027624995.1 Chloroflexota bacterium | reverse complement strand
GCTCTTCTCGCTGCCAGGGAAACTCCTGCCACGATATCACGGTGGGAGCAGGCTCGATGTTACTCCTCCGGCAGAGCTTGGGAAGTCCACGGGGCGGCAATTGTAGCACGAAGCCTTCGCACACGGATGCAAAAAGAGGATAGGGGGAGGCGTTGCGCCAAGGACCGAGCCGGGCGGCTTTTGGGGGGACGGTTCCCGTGAGACGGCTCGCTACCGGTGGACCGGTCGGGCTTAGACCTCGTCGCTGAGAGTAGCCGACGGGGCAGGCCCGTGGCGAAACGATACGCGGCTGAGGACTAGCGCCCGTTCTGCGCGAGCCGCATGGGACGCCGGCTGGGGAATGGGCGCCTGGAGCGGGGGCGGTCTCTGGAAGGCTGGCGGTCTGTCGAAAAGGCGCCATAGTCGAAATCGGGCAGGCGTCGCCTTTCAATGCGCGACCCCAACACGGCTTCGATCTTTCGCACGAGCGGCTCATCTTCAGGAACGCTGATCGTGAAGGCTTCACCGGTCTGCTCCGCCCGGCCCGTGCGCCCGATGCGGTGGATGTAGGCGTCGACCGTGTTGGGCATGTCGAAGTTTATAACGTGGGAGACCTCTGTCACGTCGATGCCTCGTGCGGCGAGGTCGGTGGCGACTAGAACGTCGTACTTGCCTTCGCGAAACCCGTTGATGGACTGTTGTCGTCGGTTCTGAGACATGTTGCCTTGCAAGGCGGCTACGCGATACTTCGCCTGCTCCAGATCTTTGGCCAGGCCGCGGGCGCGATGCTTGGTGCGGGTGAAGATTATCACGCGTCCCGTTGGGGTCTGTCTCAGCATGTCCATCATCAACTGCTTCTTGAGGGCGTCCGTCACTGGATAGAGGGAGTGAGACACCGTTTTCGCCGGCGCGATGATGCCTATTTGTACCGTTGTCGGATTATCGAGGATGTCTTTGGACAGCCCGCGAATCTCGTCGGGCATGGTCGCGGCGAAGAACAGGGTCTGACGCTTGCGCGGCAGCTGAGCGATGACCCGGCGGACATCGGGCAGGAAACC
Organism: Chloroflexota bacterium; assembly: GCA_027624995.1. Classification (GTDB taxonomy): domain Bacteria; phylum Chloroflexota; class Dehalococcoidia; order Lucifugimonadales; family CATQGZ01; genus CATQGZ01. Next base: position 2,344 of record JAQBTI010000328.1, on the reverse strand, counting down.
CATGTCGCACATGGTATCGGCCTCGTCCAGCACCAGCACCTCGACCTTCGATAGATTGATGCTGCGATCGTTGACGTGGTCCAGCAGGCGTCCGGGGCAAGCGACGACAATATCAGCACCGCGATTCAACGCCTTAGCTTGCGTCACCTTGCTCACGCCACCATAGATGGCGACGCTGCGTATCTTGGTATTCTTCCCGAGGTCGATGGCCGTCTGATGGATCTGCTCGGCGAGCTCGCGAGTTGGGGCGACGATTAGCGCGCGCACTGGTCCGAGGGGGCCTGTGAGCAGTCGCTGGAGAATCGGGAGCATGAAACTGGCGGTCTTGCCTGTCCCTGTCTGAGCCAGACCCAAAAGGTCGCGCCCTTCGAGGGCGACGGGGATAGCTTGCTCCTGGATCGGGGTAGGGTTGGTATACCCTAGATCGTCGACGCTGGCAAGCAAGCGCCTATTGAGGTTCAGTTCTTCGAAGTTCACTAAAAGTACTCCTTGGCTGCATTGAGCCAAGTCACACTCTTAGCCCGATGATACGATTGCTGGCAGGAGGCCCTGCCGCATGGGGAGCGAACCATGTGTTCGCTTTTGCGTCTTTCAACTATAGCACCTGGAGTGCCGTCTGAGCAATGACCGGGGCTGCTATAAAGGACTACAATGGCGGCCGCGCCGCTGCAAACGGAGAAGGAGTTAGCATATGGCCGCTGGAAAGATAGATGCCACGTCGGACACGAGCGGATTTGACAATCTCGTTATCGGGGAGGACGCGCTGATTGAGCCGGACGTGACTCTCGGGTACCGTTATCACCCGGACTGCGGGCCTACGACCGCAGGCAAGGACTGCCGTTTTGCCAAGGGGTCGGTGGTGTATGGAGACGTAACAATTGGGGACCACTTCCGCTCCGGGCTCTACTCGGTGGTACGCGCCCTCGTGCAGATCGGGGACTTCTGTGTACTGGGCAACGGCTCGGTCATCGAAGGGATAGTCCGGCTCGGGGACGGGGTGCGAATCATGACGCACGTATACATTCCGTCACGGACGTGGATTGGCAGTCACGTATTCATAGGTCCGGGCACGACGATGCTCAACGACAAGTTCCCGTACCGGCGCGACCCCATGCCGACGCCCAAAGGAGCGACCATAGAGGACGACGTCATGGTCGGAGGCGGAGTCACGATCCTGCCGGGGGTCACGATAGGGGAGCGCAGTTTCATAGCTGCGGGCGCCGTGGTGACGAAGGACGTGCCGCCACGAACGATGGTGACGGGTGTGCCGGGGCGGTTCTCCCCGCTGCCCGAGTGGCTGGACCGCCCAAACGTGCGGAGTCTGACGACCTCCCCGGGCTGGGGCCTGTGGAGCGAGGCCGGCAAGCTGGACCTCGAGTCGTTGTGGCCTGACTACTGGCCGGAGCGTTTTGGGGACTAGCAAGCCCGCCCGAGAGGCGGATTCGATCAAGAGCAGGAGAAAACCATGAAGTACGGTTTCAACTTGCCCACCCAGGGGCCAATGGCCACGCCGGAGAATCTCGCCAACCTGGTGCGATCGGGCGAGGAGATGGGCTTCGACGTGGCGAGCGTCAGCGACCATGTCGTGATACCTAAGAGTATCAACTCGCGGTACCCGTACACAGAGAGCGGTGAGTTCGCAGGCCGCGTGCCGGGCGAATGCCTCGACCAGCTCGCGACCTTGAGCTTCATCGCAGGACAGACATCGAAGGTGAGGCTTTTGACCTCGGTGATGGTCCTGCCGCACCGCAGTCCGGTCCTCACCGCGAAGATGCTGGCCTCGATCGACGTCCTGTCCAACGGCCGCTTGACGGTGGGTTGCGGGGTCGGCTGGATGCGCGAGGAGTTCGAGGCGCTGGGCGCTCCTCCTTTCGACGAGCGCGGCGCGGTCGGCGACGAGTACATAGCTCTGTTCAAGGAGATGTGGACCAGTGATGCCCCCGCATTCAGTGGCAAGTACGTCAGCGTGTCCGATGTCTCCTTCCTGCCCAAGCCCGTCCCGAAACCGCACCCTCCGATCTGGGGCGGCGGCGAGAGCCCGCCGGCGCTGCGCCGAGCCGCGAGGTTCGCGGACGCCTGGTATCCGATCGGCAACAATCCGCGCTATCCGGTAGGAACGGTAGAGCAGTTAGCCGAGTACCTGTCTCGCCTGCGGACCTACGTTGAAGAGGCCGGCAGAGACCCATCCGAGGTAGGTGTGGCCTACAACGGCGGATGGTATAATGACCTTGAGGCACAGTACGACTCCAAAGGCGAGCGTCGTATCTTCACGGGCACACATACGCAGATTGCTGACGACATCAAGAGGTTCGAAGAGCTCGGGGTAAGCTACTTGGCGCTCGGT
>JAQBTI010000327.1 GCA_027624995.1 Chloroflexota bacterium | reverse complement strand
TATCTCGGCACCAAATATGTGGATGGCATACCCATCGAGGCTACCGTTGAGGAGGTCGCCGCCTGATGTTATTTACACACCTATTGACGTAACCTCGCGGTCGTCGAATTCGCGTCCACCGTGATCAGGGCGGCGTCGGCCATCAATGACCTCATGGACGTCTGAATATGCTCCAGCTCCTTGCTCTGTGCGCCCGACTGCCCTCTGTCGACGAACTTGGTCACAAGCGGAATAGTCACGGCCGCGATGGCCGCCATGATCCCGATGGCCACCAGAAGCTCCATCAACGAGAATCCTTTTTCCGAATGCCGTTCCGACATCGCAGTCGAAGCTCCAGTGCAGTTCGCCACTTGGAAATCCTAGCGTGAGGGACAGAGAATGTACAGGGCTATCGAAAGCCGGATGGGCCCCACGTCACCCTAGTGGCAGGTTTATGCGGTTGGAAGGAACCAGCCTGCGCCACCCGGAGACCGCGATCAGTAGGATTGCCAGTACGCCGAGACCCCACCAGGTAACCGCAGGTATCGGCGTTGCATTCTTGCGAAGCTCGTGGACCAGGGTAGATCGGTTCGCCAGATTATCGTCGGCAAACGCGTACAGGACAGGCGTCCGCTGCGAGACCAGATTCAGCGGGCCCGTGTACTCCTGATAGTTCGCCCCGTCGAGAGAGTAGAGCAGCCTGGCCACCCCAGACCCGGTGTCCTCTGCCGACAGAGTTATCCGGGTCGATCCCCCTTGGATGTCTTCGCGGACGGTGATCACCGGCGCGTCTGTGTCTGCCGCGGCCGGGCCAGTCACGTCAACGGTCGGAGCCACCGTGGACTCGAACGTGCCGTCGCCGTCCGAGTCGTAGATCAGGTCTTGCGGTCCCGATGGCAGGAACGACAGCTTGGCCGATACACCAGCCGGCAGGGCCAGGTCTTGGTACCTGATTGAGCGTGTGGTCGTGTCGCCGGTGCCGATCCGCACCTCAACGCTTACCGGGTCATCGGTGGAGTCAAAGACAACGAAGCGATCGGTACTAGCCGATACAGGGACCGTCACGAGCCGGACGCCTGACCCAAGGCTGAAGGTGTCTACGCCGGGCAAACTACGCCCGAACAGGAACTCGGGGGCGTCCGTGTTGTTACCCGCCGAGTCGCTAACCACCATCCGACCCGCGCCCGCGATGGTGATGTAGTGGTAAGGTGCCGGCGCCTGGTCCGCGGCCGGCTCGGGTCCGACACTCTGTCCCGAGGCTGCGCTCGCTTGAGAGGCCGCCGACAGCCACTGGAACACCTGCTGTTGGACTAAGGGATTGCTCATCATGCCATTGTGACTGTACGAGTGATCACTGGCTTCGTTTGGTGAACGAAATACTTTGACCTGAGCATTAGCGGCATTGATGTTTCTCGTCCCCGCCCGGTCCGCGCTGAGGCGTGGAACGGTACCGTCGCCGCTGGTTAATGTGAGCTCCACGGTGGGCTTATATGAGCAGACGACCGTGTCACCATCCACACAGAACAACTCCCAAGTTGTCTTCACCTGGCCGACGGTGAGATCGGCACTCATCACACCTACGATGTGGTGGTATTTGATCCCGGTCGTGTCTAACCTCCAGTCGTCCTGGCCACCCTGGTGGAACGCATCGCCTGTGCTCCCCGGCGTGAAGCCCTCTCGGCCGTAAAGCGAATCGATGGTCTGGACCATCTGGCTATAGTCCAGCGGACCATTAGCCTGCAGGCTGATCTGTCTGTCGCCTTCGACCAGCGGAGGCGCCCCGCCTAGCTCGAAGTACTCGTTGGATGGCAATAGTTGGTGTGCTCCGGGGAACGATCGGGTCGTGTGCTTGAAGATCGGGTTGACAAGCTGGCCCACGGCAGTATCGTCTTTGTCCAGGAAGTCGCCCGTTTCCAGGATGGCGATCAGCTTTGGCGCTCCGAGGAAAGGGCTACCGATCGAGACGTAGGCGTTAACATGATGATCCGTGGGGTTCTGGAGAATATACCTCCTCGCCAGCAACCCTCCCATGCTGTGTGCGACGATGTTGACGTCGGTGTCTGGGTGGAACTGTCGCACACACGCCACGTACTCACGTAGCAACGACGCGTTAGCCGTGTTGTCCAGCCGCCAGTCGTAAGGAAAGATAAAGAGAGTAGGTTTGGGGTCGGCGTCCTGTGACAGGTCGCAACCGGACGACCTGAGCCGCTCTGGGATAAAGATATCGGAGTCGTCGACCAGCTCATATTCGTGATAGCCGGAGTCAGCCATCGCCTGGAGGAAGGGTCCGTAGATCTCTTCGGTCGCAACTTGGAATCCGCCCGGGACGACGACCGTGGCACTACGCAAAGCGTCTCTGGCCAGGAAATTGTGATCACCTGGGGCATCACTTGCGAACAGGCTCATGTCGCCCCAGTCCGCTAGGTTGCGTATCCAGACTTCACGGTCGCCCGCACTTCGGTCTATGAGCACGCTGCCGGCGATTCCGGGGACAAATACCACCGGCCCCGCCGGCCTTGGCGTACCAGGTCCTCTGAACATTATTTCGTTGTTCTTGTCGGCCCAGGCCACATAGACGCCGCCCGCGGAGGAAGCAATCGACACGGTGTGCGGTTGGACTTGACGAGGGTCACCCGCACCGCTAATGTCGACCCGCGTAGAGAAGTTTGCTCCGCCATCCTGGCTCGTGATTATGTTCAGGTCTGTCCGGTTCGGGTCTGGCCAGACAACGTAGACTCCGTCACCGTCAGCCGCCATTTCATAGGAGTTATGAAAGGAATCGATCCTGGAATCCAGTGTCTGCTCAGCCTGGAAGTTGGCTCCGGAGTCGGAGCTACGCCGGAACCCGAGGTTCCATGCGATATATACGTTCGCTCCTGAAGCTGCGAGAGCCGGATTGTGCCCGCCCGAGCCCTCATCGAGCGACTGCCTGATTCCGAAGCTCTCTCCCGAGTTCGAACTCTTCACGAATGTCAGCGTAGAGGAGGCATCAACTTCTTTCCAGGCAACGTAGACGGTCGACCCCGAAGCCGCCAATCTGGGCTGGATCCCGGTCAGGGCACTCGAGGTATACCCGCTGATATTCTGCTCTGCCTGGAAGCTGATACCGCCGTCCGTACTCCGTCTGAACATCATGTTGTTGAAATACAAAAAGCCGCTGCCAAGACTCTTGTCAAGACGCTTCCAAATGACGAACACGTTCGAGCCAGACACGGCGACACGGGCATTGGTGTGGGAATAGTCGCTCGAGCTGGTGCTGAGTTTCGTCGCAGACCCGAACGTCGAGCCACCGTCGTTGCTAACCGCGATGTAGATACCTTCTGTGGGGTCATAGTCGCTCCGGTTCGAGGTACCCTCAAAAAGTGTGTAAATAATCAGGCGGTGTAACCTACCTCTGAGCAAACGGGCTC
>JAQBTI010000326.1 GCA_027624995.1 Chloroflexota bacterium | reverse complement strand
TCTGGCCGGGCCCGCAGCTGCACAGGCGTCCAGCTATGGGGAGATAGGCCTGCCCCAGGGTTGCCTGCAGGGAGCTGATGAGAGCGGCGACGGGCAGATGGCCCCATTATCGGCCTCCAACATCAGGTTCCGAGAAATGGCAGCCGATGCAGGAGTGGACTTCCAGCACATTCGAAGCGACTCTCTGTTCAACCTGGGCGGTGGCGCAGCAGCGGGTGACTACAACGGCGACGGCCTGCTCGATATCTATGCGACCAACTCCGCAGGTTCGAACGCCCTGTACCGGAATAACGGTAATGGCACATTCACCGACGTGGCCGTCGACGCCGGAGTGGCCGACTCGACGGGCTGGGGCAACGCCGCTGGTTGGGGAGATTACGACAACGACGGCGACCTGGACCTCTTCGTCGCCAACTACGGGACCAGCAAGCTGTTCAAAAACGAGGCTGACGGCACCTTCATAGATGTCACCGACGAGGCCGGTGTGGGCGATCCCGACGGCGAGCATCGGTCGATGGGCGTAGCCTGGGGCGACTACGATCGGGACGGCAATAGCGACCTTCTGGTAGTCCGCCACGTTTCCGAGGCGGACCCTGAAGTGTTCAACACTAGGCAGTTCGCGACCGCGGTGCGTCCGCTTGCCCTCTACCACAACGACGGAGACGGCGCCTTTACCAACGTAACTCGCCTGTTGGGGGATACCACCCGCTACCCGAGTAGCGTCAAAGGGGCCGGATTCAAACCGACCTTCGTGGACTACGATAACGACGGTGACCAAGACATCTACATCGTTAACGACTTCGGGAGGGAGAACCATCCCAACGTCCTATGGCGCAACGATGGCGCCGACATCGGTGGAGAATGGCTATTCACTGACGTCTCCAAGGCGTCCGGCACCGATCTAGCCACCTTCGGTATGGGACTGGCCGTCGGTGACCATGACAACGATGGCGATTTCGATTTCTTCATCACCGATTGCGGCGATAGTGACTTTATCGACAATCGAGGAGACGGCACCTTCGTCGAGGTGACTCAGATGACCGGCACCGCCAGAGGCTCCATCACAGAAAACTCCCCCATCGACCTCTCCTTCGGCTGGGGGGCCGCCTTTGTAGATGTGGACAACGACGGGCTGCTTGACCTCTACTACGTTGCCGGGCAGATGGACACTGATCCTGGCTTGAACCGTGCCTACCAGCCAAACGCGCTGTTCCACAACCAGGGAGGCGGTACCTTTGTGGATATCAGCGCGGCGTCGGGGGCGAACGATCCGAGCGGCGGCAGGGATGTTATACCCGGAGACTTCGACAACGATGGGCTCTTGGACCTGTTCGTAGTCAATATGGGGACTCTGGACGGCAAGCCGGGGGTCGCCATGCTCTATTTGAATGAGTCAAAGAGTACCAACCATTGGCTGAGTATCAGACTGGTGGGTACTACCAGCAATAGGGACGCCCTGGGGGCCAGGATAAGTGTCACGGCTGGTGGCCAGACCCAAATCAGGGAGATGGGGGTCAGCCAGGGCCACAACTCTCACTCAGTGACACCTGTCTATTTCGGCCTCGGCGAGGCTACCGAGGCCGAAATAGTGAAGGTAATCTGGCCAAGCGGCGAAGTGCAAACTATCTCTGAGGTCCCAGTAGACCAGCTGCTTACCTTAACCGAGCCCCCCACAGCAACCTTCGACATCGGATTCACAACAACCTGCTTTCCGGCGATCCTGGAGGATGGCAAGTGCTGGATCGTTCCTCCGAGCGTGACCATTGACCAGGGCTTCACCGCGGTATGCGACGGCGTCATCAATCCTTTTACAGGGGCGTGCACGGCGGATTGCTCACCCCTGACAATCGGCTGCACCTCGGGCAACTTCGTAAACAGATGCTTCGGGCAGGAATCGGGAGGCGTTTGCTACTCGTTGATACCCGGTCCGCCAATCTCCGCGGAGGGTCATCCAGGGTCCTCGCCCTACACCACATGCCTGGGCAAAGAGTCTGTCGGAACGTGCTATTCGCGCTGATGCGTCCGGGCGCATTTGCGCCTGGGAACCTCATTGCCGAGTGGCGCTACCATTTCCGAATCCCTGGATCATGGTAGGTTGCTAGTACGGGAGCTTCGTGTCAGGGTTGGCCCTGAGGTAGTGCGCCGTCCGGACTGCGAAGTTCTCTTGGAGCTGAATCGTCAGGCCTCCGTCGACAGCCAGTGGATGGCCGGTTATGAACGACGCCTCGTCCGAGCACAAGAATAGAACCGCGTTGGCGATGTCCTCTGCCCGACCAACGTCTCTGAGCGGGTACTGGTTCTTGAACAGCTCGAATCCGGATGGGTTGTCCTTCCACATCTCCCGCAGCCGCTCAGTCAGCATGTGACCCGGAAGCACGGCGTTGACCCGGATGCCATCGGGGCCGAACTCAACGGCCATCTGACGGGTTGCCCCTATGACTGCGTGCTTGGCTGTCTCGTACACGAGTAGCCCAGGCGCTGCCAGGACGCCGTGTACTGAGGACACGTTGACGATGCTTCCACCGCCTGTCTTCCTCATCTCCGGCACCGCATGCTTTGCACCGAGGAATACGGCCTTTAGCAGCACGGCCATGTCCTTGTCCCACGCCTCCTCAGCTAGTTCAACCGCGCCGCCACTGAAGGCGGTCATGACGTCGAAGGCGTTGTTGAAGAGGATGTCCAGCCTGCCCCACCGGCCAACCGCTGCTGCGACCATGGCTTCGATGTCAGCATTCTTGCTTACGTCGACCTGAAGCGCAGCCGCCTCGTTGCCAGCCTCCAGTATCTGCCCCGCGTTCGCCTCGGCCGTCTCGATATCGATGTCGGCTATGAGTACCCGCGCGCCCTCCTCGGCCAACCGACGGGCGGTAGCACCTCCGAGACCCTGGGCGCCTCCCGTGACGATCGCGACCTTGCCCGAAAGCCGTGCCATGGCATCCCTCCTGGCTCTTTGTTGTCGAGCCATTGTACCCGCGAGAAAGCCGTGCCGACAGTAGTCGCCGACCTCGATTGACTGGCCTCATTTGACCGAGTATATTGCGGCTCAGCTACTCGGAGGAGGCTGTAATGGACGGCAAGGTGGCGATTGTAACCGGCGGCGCCGGAGGGATCGGTTCCGCAGTGACCCGGGCCTTCGTCGGCCAGGGAGTGGGCGTTGCCATTGCCGACATGGACGGCGCCCGGGCGGCGGAGCTGGCCGACGATGTCTCGGCCGTGGGTGGCAACGCAATAGGGGTCGACGTAGAGGTCACATCCGAGGAGTCCGTAGTCTCGGCCGTACGAAGGACCGTAGACCACTTCGGACGCGTGGACTTCCTGGTGCACTGTGCGGGAAACAATGTCAAAGGAGCCGTGTTGGATCTGTCGGTCGAGGACTGGAGTAGGGTCCT
>JAQBTI010000325.1 GCA_027624995.1 Chloroflexota bacterium | reverse complement strand
GCTGGGGGTCGAGTCCGGTCAGGGGCGGCAGAACATGCTTCTGCAGGAAGTCCCGGAAGCCGTTGACGGCTTCGTCGAGATCTCCCTTTCCACGGTGGACAAAGACGTGCGGGTTCCCGGTGCCCAGTGCGATGCCGCTGTCAATCTCGAGGAAGCCCTCTTCCCTGCGGATTCGAAGGCGCATGTGCTTCTCTTCCGTATCGTTGGAGGTCACGGACCCCCGGGTATCGAAGGCGATGACCCAGGTCTCGTGGCTATCGAGAGCCTCGACGAACGCCCACCCGTCAATCTCCACGATCTCGCCGGCGTTCACAGGGCCTTCGACCGTTTCCATATTCCTCAGATTGACGAATCGGTAGCTTCGATTCTCAAGTCGAAGCGGGAATGAATTGCGTGATTCAAAGGCTCTCATCGTTCTCCCCGTTGATCAATAGACGACTGTACAGGCAGCACTAGGCGCACTTCGTAAAGATCAGAAGTTCGGAGGTCATGGCGCCCTCTAGGCGAACCGGGATGCCATGAAGTGCTATCTCGCTGCCAGACAGCCGAACGCTCTCACGGCGGTTGTCGAACCAGACGTCGTAATCGGCCGATAGCCACAGCCCCTTGGGCTTAAACAGATATTCGCTTCCACCAGAGTTCTGACGCGCGTTTCCTACCTTGAAGATGCCTGCATAGCCTTGCGTCCTATCGGAAACTCCATATTCGAGTACGCACCAGTCCGCTGGGCGGAACAGGCCGATGTTGGGGGTGTGGTGGAAGACGATGGGGGAGCCGCCAAGCACGGACTTACAGGATTCCTTGAAAAGGGAGATGTAGCGCTTGGTCAGCTGGAAGAACTTGCTGCCCCGATCGGCATCTTGTGCACCGAACCCAACAAAGATGGGCATACAGAAGAGCGTCACCCGGAGGTGCGTGTCAGCGTCACAGGTCATGTGGGCGAAGCCGATGTGGTTGTGGTAATAGCAGAGCGCCTCCGGTGGCAGAAACAGTGTCATGGTGTTGATTGCCCGGATGCTGTGGGGGAAGAAGCTAAAGTCCGACTCGCAAGCGTAGTGGAAATGTGCCATCATTCCAAGGTCATTGCGGCCGCCGCCCGCAGCACAGTTCTCCAGCAGGACGTCCGGGTAGCGTTCCAGGATCCGGTCGTAGACCGCGTAGAGGACTTCGTTGTGCCGCCAGGCCTCATACTCGTGTCCGCCTGCGGCCGGATTCTCCCCGCGGTCGCTGTGCAGTGTGTTGTGGTCCAGCTTGTAGTAGTCCAAAGCATACTCGCTCACCAGACGGTCGACGGTCTCGTCGAGGAACTTCGCCGCGGTGGGGTCCGCGAGATTCAGGTTCTCCACCTTGCTGCCGTCCTGGATCGTGGCCATCCACTCGGGGTGCGCCTTAGCCACCTCGCTCTTCTTCGTGATGGCTTCGGCTTCATGCCATAGCCCAAAGAAGAGCCCCTTGTCCTGGATGTGTTTTCGGATTCCCGCGAGGCCTCCAGGCAGCCAATCGCCTTCAAACCAGTCCCCGCGCAGATCCCACCAAGAGGCAAATTCACGACCATACCATCCGGCGTCGACCATGAACCCTTCGACCCCCATTTCTGCAGCGATGTCGATCTCGTCCAGAATCCATTGTCCCGGTTCCTCGACAACACGGCCGGCTGCCACGAACGGCTGCTTTCCGGCCGGCCTTTTAGGAATCACAGACAGGCGAACGTGATCGTACCAGGAGGCCACGGCGGCATCCAGGGTCCCGTGGAACAGCCCGACGTGCAATTCAGGTGTAGCGACAGTCTCACTGGGAGCGATAGTGCGCATCGGCGCCCTGCCAAGCGGACCAGCCCGGAAGGAGAGGCACGGGTACTCGTACTTCATTAAATCGTACTTGCTGTTGGTAACGTTCTCGTGATTGGAGAACTCCACGGTGTAGTTACCGGACCAGGCCAGCGCCATGAGAGCCAATTCGCCCGTGACTTCGTTGCGTAGGATCCAGTACGGCGGCGCATAGGCGTGCCCGCGCGAGTGCTCTACCTTGAAGACCTGGGAGGAAAGGGGTCTCCAGAGCAAGTCGCCCTCGCTTCCCTGGTGGTTGGCGTCCAGATATCCAACCGAGAACCTCGTCCGGTCCAGTCCGCCTTCGTTCTCCGCTTGGGCGTGGGAGCGCACGATCTCTCCTTTGAGCCTTCCCTGCTCAATGGCCGTGTTCCAGATCAGACCACTCATGGGGGAGACGTGACCGAGGGTCGCAATCGAAGAGCCCGTGTTGGTGATCTCCAGATAACGGGCCATCACCTGCGTGCCGTCCAGGCGCGTGACGACCTTGACAGTCACAGGCCGCACCTGGTGCTTGAGTTCTATTACGGCCTCCCGGGTCCCCCGCTTGCCATCCCTTTCGAAGGCAGCCTGCCAGATCCAGTGGCCGCTGAGGTCGTGCCCATCCATTTCGAGTTCGAAGGCCGTCGAAGGGGCGTGCAGGGCGTGGTCGTACTCCGGGATCCACCTGGATACCTGCCCGGAAGAAGACCAGTACAGACCGCGGAGCATTCCATTTTCAAGAGCCTCTTCCCGAACCATCAGGTCGGAGACGTAGCGTGCTATGTTCTTTCCGCCCTGCAAGGGGAACTCGATTGATGTAGCCTTCGGTTTCATCGTCTTCATGTGCATTCTCCTTTGCAATTTTTCCGCATCCAGTCAGTATTCCGTTCCGGTCCGTTGCTAACAGCCTAACCGGTGTCAGATATGGCGGCGATATTCTCCAAAGGTGTATCGATCTGGATGATGTGTTGCGATGTAAGGCTGTATCCACCGCCATCGCCAACGACCGCTATCACTCAATCGACCTCCTCCACAACTTATTCCGGAGTTCAGAGTCATCTGCTGCTGTTCGTCCACGCCGCGCACAACACAATCCTTTTACTAAAGGCGGACTTTAGGGTCGTCGGGGAAATCTCTTCACCCTAGTCTGGTCATGGTGAAGAATATTGAAGTCAATTTTGTTTAGGTCGTCGATCAATAGTGTGCCGGCGCCGCAGGAGTGGCAGAAGTACTTCGCAGCAGTGTGCTCGTGTATGACAATCAGCCGTATGGCTCTTGTTAGGCACATCTTTTTGCCTCCCTTGCGAGCTCGTGCTACTTCTTTGTGATCAAGATGATCTCAGTCGCTTCCTTATTTTCAAGTGTCACCAAGAAGCCTGCTTCCATCAGGATTCGCCCGTTTTCGGTCTTGCCCAGCATCGCGTCGAAGAACTCCAACAAGTAGGTCGCTTCTGGGTCAAGGCCACGGAGCTTGACCGTAAAGGAATTATTCTCGGACCCGCCTCGAAAGAGGAGTGCTACGGCCTGGCCGCCGTCCCAAGCAGAGAACTCCATGGCCTGCCAGTCGTCAGGCTCACGGACATAGGGGCTCAGGTGCCAAGTGTTCTGGGATA
>JAQBTI010000324.1 GCA_027624995.1 Chloroflexota bacterium | reverse complement strand
CTCACCGCAAATCGCGCAAGCCCACATTCGCTTGGCTTAGGCCTAGTTGTTTTGATGATCTTCAGAGACGACAAAGCCCAAAACCACATTGGCAGGCTTCGTTTGCAGATGATGTGAGCGGCATCTTTACACAGGAGGAAGGCATGGGAGGCGCGTTCGGAGTCGGAGTCGGGGGCGGGTGCCCAGGCGGAGCGGTCGTGGGCCGGATGCTCGCGGGCGGGGTGCTGGCGCTCGCGCTCATCGTCCCCGGGCGGGCCCCCGCCGGCACCTGGGATGAGCTCCTCTCCAATTCGCACTGGTACGTGCCCGAGGAGAATCTCCTTGCCTACATGGCCACCAGCGGGTCGAGTTTCACAAGCCCCCCGCCGCTGGTCCTCTGGGACCAGACGCTGTGGGCCCTGGGGCCGGCCGTCAACGGCCTATTCAGCGGCTCGTCGCAGGCGACGTTCTACGTCACGCCGCAGTCGTCGTTCTCCCAGACGACCACCGTCCAGGGCATCGCCACCGAGGAGGGGCAGATCCGGATGAAGTTCACGCCGACGTCCGGCGGCGATCCGATCATCGGCATCGGACAGTTCCGCTCCGTGTCCGGCACGACGGCGATGCAGATGCAGATGATCTCCGGGCCCTCCGGCGGGCCGTACATCACCCACTGGGCCTACATGCTGCCCTACGACCCCGCGACTTTCACCCCTCCCGACCCGCTGCCCAACGAAGACCTCACGTCGACCGAGTGGGCCTGGACGGCCGGCAGCCGCTGGGACTTTCAGAGCGATTCACTCTTCGGGCTCGGGGGCGAGGGGCAGTTCACGATCACCGACTACCGCAACGGCTATTTCTGGGGCTCCGGCACGGGGCCAGCGGGCTCGCCCTACGAGTCGTTTACGCAGCTCGGCTCGATCACGCCCGAGGGCAATGTGTTGTTCAACATCCTCAACGCCTCAGGCTCGCTCGTGAGCCTCGCCGGCTTGGTCGCGGGCGGGGCCGAGACCGGGCGGATGGAGCTGCGCGAGTACGAGTTCTCGGGTGACGAGCCCGCGTTCGGCCCGCTCGGCGTCGCGGTGGTGGTACCTGAGCCCGGAGCACTTGGGCTTGCCGCCGTCGCGGCCCTCGCCCTGAGTCTGCGGTTCAACCGCCGTCATGCCGTCCGCAATCACTGAGCACCGGAATTCGAGCGTTGCTCCTCCGGGGCTGGGTCCTACGCGATGACTGGGGGTGCTCGATGATCGCCGGGGCTGAACTCTTGCCCGTGATCACACCCACGAAGCCCGCGAACCCTGCCAACGAGGTCGCGAAGAGACTCAACGGCAGGGACTACATCTCGTGGTCGGCGCTCAGAACGTTTCGGACCTGCCCTCTGAAGTACAAGTTCCGGTACGTCGACGGCCTGCCCGAGGATTCTGTCTCCAGTGCCCTCGTGTTCGGCAGCGGGATTCATTCGGCCGTCGAGCAGCACTTTCAGGCGATCTTGGCCGGTGATCCCAAGCCCGACCTCGATGCCCTGCTGTTCGCCTACAGGAGTGCATGGCTGCCGCACGACCCAGATGCGATCCAGTTCGGCAGCAAGGAGACCCGCGAGACACTGGATGATCTGGCTGCGCGGATGCTCACGGCGTTTCTGGCGAGCGGTCAGGCACGGGTCTCAGGGCGGGTGCTAGGCGTCGAGGAGGAGATTCGCGGCATGCTGGTCGAGGGTGTGCCGGATTTATTTGGACGGGTGGACTTGCTGACGGAAGACTCGGATTCGCTGGTGGTGATCGCGAAGCAAATGGCGGCAGGACCGCACCGGCAGATCGACTTCAATGGTTTGAAGAAACTGACGTCTCCACCATTGGCCGTCGCGCTCCTCTCGAGGTATCAACAGGGGCCGCACAGTTCGCTGGGCGGAGTCGCCGAGATTACCGACGATGTGGCCCGGGCGCTTGTCGAGTTCAAGGAGAAGATCAACGGCCTTCCCGGGCTGACGTCCCTGACGTCCGCGACACTCGCCGCGAAGTACGCCTCGCAGCCGGGCGACTTGAAGTTCGCAAAACTGACCGCGATCCCCGACGTCGTCGCCAAGGCGCTCGCGACCCATTCTGGAAAGCTCGATCTTTCCGGTCTGCAATCGCTGTCCGTCGAAGCAGCGAAGGCTTTCGCCAGCCACGAGGGCGAACTCAAGCTCGACGGGCTCAAGGAGATTTCCGACGAGGCCGCCAAGACGCTGTCGCAAGCCGTCGGCGCGGTTTCCCTGAGAAACCTGGCGAGCGTTTCGCCGGATGCAGTGGTCTCACTCAAGGCCAACGGAAAGATCTCGCTACCAGCTAAACTCAAGTGAAGCGGCCTTGAATTGCCCTCGTACCAAATCGTCATTTAATGAAAGCGAGTGTTCAGAATGTTTCGGTCACATGTCATTGGGTGGATACTGAGTATCGGTGGATTCCTTGTCTGGACCGCCGGCGCTATGGCCGAGGAACCGAAGGCGCCGCCGGCAAAGAAGGTTCCGGCTGGGCCCCGCGTCAAGCCTCGTACCGTCACGCAGGGTGACACGGAAATCCCTAACTTCCTCCATAAGCAAGTCCGAGTCATTCCGGAACGCTCCGGCGGGGGCAGCCCGCTTCCACTGCCGTGGGCCGACCCGCCGGATGCGTGGCGGAAACTTCCGTTCCCCACTTGGCCCTTGCCCAAGGATCTGAAGCACTGGCAATCGTCGGGACGAGCAGAGGTGCGAAAGACGGTCCTCGATTGCCTTGGGGAACTCCCGAAGCGCCCGAGTCCCACACCGGTCAAGATCCTGAGCCGCGAAGACAAAGGTGATTACTGGCTCGAGACCTTCGAGTTTCACAACGGCATTGACGCACTAGTGCCAGGCATCCTCCTCCTCCCCAAGAATAGCTCCGGTGCGGTGCCGGCAGTGATTGGGCTGCACGGTCACGGCGGGTCTGCTCACAACATCTGTACCAACCCGGACAGTCCGGAATGCTTTGGGCCGACACTCGCGCGCCAGGGGTATGCCGTGGCGGCAATCGACACCTATTTCTGTGGCGCTCGCAGTCCGAAGGGCCGCAGCGGCGCCGACAGCCCAGAACGCTACCGCGGCGCGGACGAAGGATCACTGTTTCGACTCAACTTGTGGATGGGGCGCAATCTGTGGGGGTTGATGCAGCGTGATCAACAGTGTCTGATCGACTATCTGCAGACGCGGCCCGAGATCGATCCACAGGCGATCGGCGTGACCGGCATGAGCATGGGCGGTACCGGCAGTTGGTGGTTGGCCGCGTTGGACGATCGTATCAAGGTTGTGGTCGGCGTCGCCGGCTTCACACGGTATCAGCAGCTACTGGCCATTCACAAGTCGACCTCGCACGGGGTCTATTATTTCGTGCCCAATCTGCTGAAGCATTTCGACACGGAAGCCATTTTCGCTCTCGCGGCGCCGCGCCCCATGCTCATG
>JAQBTI010000323.1 GCA_027624995.1 Chloroflexota bacterium | reverse complement strand
CAAAGAACATGGGGCCGTAGACGGCGTCCTCGACGTGGTAGCCGACGAGAATGTAGTCCTGCGCGGTCGTGGTTGCGGGGAGGTGGTACACCATGTCCTGCCGCTGGAGCATTTCCTTTAGCTTGGGCGAGAGGGACAGGATGTGCCTGCGTTCGGCCTCGGTGAGCGGCTCAGCCGCTTTCCCGTTCCGGTAGCAGGCGATGTTGGGCAGCTTGAAATGGTCGTGTATCTCTGGGCGGCCGCCCATCGTTCGTTCGATCCAGCCGGCGACGGCTGCTGCCAGCGTCGACGCACCGGAGTACTCACAGCCTGCGATCACCAGGTTCATTCAGCACCTCCTGATTTTGGGGGGGTATCGTCACGCCTGTTCTTCCGGCACGCGGTCTCGAATTCGCGGAGTATTGCAGGTGCGAGAGCGGCAGCCTGCCGGGGAGGAGGCTTTCGAATGACATCGTGCGCACCTGCCCCGATCCCAAGCTTCACGTCTTCGACAGTAGCTTTCCGGGAGTAAAACAGCTTGGGAACGGAAGGAAACGATTCGTTCAGGATGGTCAAAAGCTGCACTCCGTTCGCAGGGGACTGACCAAGCTCAGAGCACCATTTCCGGAGCGTGGATTCGAGGAGGGAAATAACGGCCTGTGTGTTCCGCAAGAGCGCTTTCCCGTCCTCTAGATGATCGGTGAGCGCGCTGGTTTCCAAGACGGCCTGGTCGATTGCGTCCTGCGCTATGAGCGCCGACTGACGCGTAAGGCTGATGGGTGAATCGGGCGATGCCGGAAGGAACATATCCAACACGAACAGGTCCGGGGTCCTTCCACCCAGCGCGCGTTGAATTGCCCCGGGAGCTTCGAGTACGGAAGGGGCATGCACGCCGACAATTTCGAACCCCGGAGATGCGTACAGCGCCTCGAAATCGTTGATCTCAGCGGGGTCGTCGTCCACGAACGCAAGAGTGTAAGGCTGGTCGGAGATGTCCAAAATCGCCCTGCCGGATAGAGGTTCGCAACGCATGATACCACGCGCAGCCCCACTTATGGTGCGTTGACGGCATTGGCCATGCGGGTTTCCGAGGCTGCTCGCTGCCGGTGCGCCTCGACGAGGGAATAGGCGAGGGCCTGAAAGCCACGGTCCGTCGGGTGGATATCGCCACGGAGGATGTGGGTCCACACGTTTGCGCGGCCATTCATGACCGCGAATGCGTCGGCGACGGTAGCGCCATGGGCTTCGGCGGTAGAGCGGATGACGGCGTTGAGCTGGCCGACGACCTCGTTGGACAGGTCCTCGACGGCGAGGTCGAGTCCGAGGTCGAATGGGTTATAGACGGTCATGATGTAGAATTCAGCGCCGGGCTCAAGCTCGGCGGCGATCTGTGAGACGACGGAATCGAAGTTGACGGCGAACTCGTTGAGCGCGCGGTTAACGCCCCGGAGGCACTGCGCGCCCCACGGCATTCCCCGGCACTCGTCGGAGGCGAGGTGGTAAAGGATGTCGTTGCCGCCGAGGTCGAGCGTGACTACGGACACGCGGGTCGCGGGGTCGCCGTCGTCGCGGAGGAGCCGAATGTGGTCGATTGCGGCCTCAAGTTGACGTCCCTGGATGGATGTGCTGCTCTCTCCGTGGACGCCCATGTTCACGAGGCCGTAGGGATGGCCGGATTCTCGTTCCAGATAGCCGTGAAAGCGGGATACGTAGCCGTTGGTGGCGTTCGCAACGCCGGTGCTCACAGCGAGGGAGTCGCCGAGGGCGAGGTAGACCTGCTGACCGTCCTTAGCGGTGAAATAACCGGGAGGCACGGTGTCTCCGCCGGGAGGCGTGGGCGGGCGGCGGCTGGAGAACCAGGCGGCAATGAAGGAGAAGGCGTTGTCGAAGAAGCCGCGTATGTCGATCGAGAATTCGGCAGGGGCGTCGGCTGCCTGTGCCTGTGGGGAGGCTATGAGGCCGGCATCTGGAGAAGATGCCGGGCTGGAGGCTGCGGCGATGGAGGGACCGCCTGCAACGATTAGATACACCGACAAAGCCAGGGGAACAACCAGCAGACGGACGAAAACCCTCACGCAGTACCTCGGGTGTAGAAGTTACGGACATGCTCATGAATTGCGTAGTCCATGACGCCGTCAATTTCCGATTCTACCACCGTCTGAGGGTTTGCGGCCTTCTCCAGATGTATTAACTCTTTCATTGCCCCATTAGATGGAGACGCGGTCTGCGCTTCGGGGGTCATCTACGAGTTCCCCGCTGTGGAGGATGTTGGACAGGGCGCGGTCGCGGAACGGAGCCGAGGCGTCGTAGAACTCCTCGGTGGTGTCGGCGATGTTGACCATGGCGCCGGCTTTGTGCTGTCGTAGCGACTGCGCGATCTCGCCGTTGGGGCGGATGAATACGCTGGGCCAGCTCTGGTAGTAGCCGGAGGAGTTGTTGGCGCTGACCCACATGTAATTGGTCGCGGCGCGTTCCTGGAGGGACGGGCGCATGATGGTGGTGTGGATGTTGCGGCCCTGAGCGCGGGCGTTGTAGAAGGAATGGAACATCACCTGTACGCCCATGCGCCTGTACTCGCGATATAGCTCGGGGAAGCGGATGTCGTAGCAGATGAGGAGGCCGCACTTGACGCCATTGATGTCGAAGGTCACGAAGTGGTCGCCTGATGTGTAGTGGTTGAGGTCTCCTGCGGTGCAGAAGCGTTTGTCGTAGCGGTCGACGACCTTGCCGGACGGGTCGATCAGGTATGTCGAGTTGTGGGGTTTGTACTCGGGGGAGAGGCGGTGCGTGCTGCCGAGGAGCACCCAGACCTTTTCCCGGCGGATGCAGTCCAGGACGGCCTGTGTCTCGCGCTCGAGGGCCGGCCAGTCGAGCTCGTCGAGGCTGTCGTACTCGACGCCGCCGTAGCCGGAGAGGGCGAGCTCGGAGAAGTGGACGATGTCTGCGCCGAGGCGCTTGGCTTCCGCGATCTGGTTTTGGATGTACCGCGAGTTCTTCGGGATGTGCTCGCTGACGGGGAACTGGCAGGTGGCGATGGAGAGGGCGTTTGTCCTGGTCATGGGGCCTCACAGGGTTCAGTGGTCAGTGACCGGTGGTCAGTGGTCAGGGAAGGGTAGGGAGGCTGAAATTTTTCAAAACTGTGCCATTTTGTGCCATTTGGCGTTTTTCAGATACGAATTTGGTGGCACAAAGTGTGCCATTGTTGTGCCATTGTTGTGCCAAAGTGTGCCATTTTGTGCCATTTTGTGCCAAACTGTGCCGTTTTGTGCCACGGGATCGAATCCTCAGGTCGGACTTCCGGTGCGTGGTCGCGGTGGACTCACGGCAGGAGTTTTTAACCGACATAGAACAATTGTTGCATGGGCTGGAGAGGCTGTCAAGGGGGTGCGCTAGTAGAGCTTCAAGCTGGAATTGACGGTTCTCGAATGGGAGCCTTCTGATGACGTGGCGGCACGCT
>JAQBTI010000322.1 GCA_027624995.1 Chloroflexota bacterium | reverse complement strand
CTCAGGTACTTACCGTTCTCGTCGAAGGTCTGGATGCGGTGGTTGCTGCGGTCCATCACATAGACCCGGTCGTCGTCGCCGACGGTCACGCTGTGGGGTGTATTGAACTCACCGGGCCCGATTAGAGGCTCGCCAACGCCAAACACCTCCCAGTCGTACTGGTTTCGGTTTCCCCGGCCCCACGATAGCTTTATATCGCCGTCGTTCGAGAACCGGTGGATACGGTTCTGCCGGTATCCGTCCGAGACAAATATGTCGCCGCTGTACGCCGAGCGCACTGCGCAGGTCGGCTGATTGAAAGGCCCATCGGGTAGGCCGGGCTGACCTGGGGATCCCAGTACCTGGAGCTGCTCTCCAGAGGTCGCGTACTTGCGGACCACGTGGTCGACGCAGTCAGCCACGTAGACCTCGTCGTCCGGGCTAACCCAGATATGGTGCGGCGTCTTCAGCTTGTCGGCGCCGATGTTCCTGACGAAGTTCCCGTCCCTGTCCAGTACCAGGACAACACCGGTAGTGTCGTCCTCCGCCTGGGTCGTGCGCAAGGCCACGTAGACCCTGTCCTGGGAGTCGGTGGCCATGTCTGAGGCCGAGCCTTCGACCTCGACCTGTATCCAGTCCTCCGCCTCTTCGTACCGGTAGTCACCCGCGCCTATCTTCTCTGCCATGTCGTCTCCTTTGCTTTCTCTCAGGTGTGGTCCAGGACGCGAATTTCCCTTGGGCTGCTAAGTGTCGTTAGTCATCAGTGAGTGTGAAGAGGTGGGTGTAGTATCCAGTAAGCACAACCGGTGGAGCTCGGCGGCCCCTCTCACGACCGCATAGGTGGCTGGTCAAGGACCAAACCACCGACCAATCGATGATGAGTTTTCGGTCTTAGTGCTGAGGGAGAAAGAAATGCCATTTGGAAAGATCACGCACTCGACGTTAGGCAGAAGGCGTT
Organism: Chloroflexota bacterium; assembly: GCA_027624995.1. Lineage (GTDB taxonomy): Bacteria > Chloroflexota > Dehalococcoidia > Lucifugimonadales > CATQGZ01 > CATQGZ01. The sequence goes on along the minus strand of JAQBTI010000322.1, from coordinate 2,545 downwards.
GTCGATAGCCTCGGATCTTCTCACTCGTCATCCCGCTCGGTGAACTGGGTCTCTGGGTTCTGCTCGGGAGCAGCAGTTCAGCGGCAATCCATGCAGCCAATTCGTTGGCCCGCCTCACCTTCTTCCCTGTTCGGTCAAAATCATCGCCTTGGGTTAGTAGGAGATTCACATATTCTCTCGCGATTCCCGACTTTGAAGGGTCAGCCGGCAGCTTTCCCTCGTATACTCTGTTGCCAACGTCCGCTGCCCAGTCAGTGACACCCTTGGTCACCGTCGGATCGGTATGGCGTCGCCTCGAAATCTTCGACAATGGCACGCTCTATCTCAGCTTGTTCGTCCTCTTCAACAGTGCCGTTATCTCTACCTAGTTTGAGTAAATAGGTCACCACAGCTGGCACGTATAGTTTTCTGAGATAGGGCAGATGGTCTTCTATGGTCGTTCCGGTAGTCAGAGACTTCGAAGGAATGTCCCTCTCGTTGAGATAAGAACCCAGGTTTTCCAGACGTATTCTGCCTCCCCCGTCCCCGTCAACAAGCACGGCAATCCGACAGGGAGCGTGACCTGAGAGGTACATCTCTATGAGACTTCTCGTATTCTGCGACTCCTGCGTCGAAAGGGCAGAGAATCCGTTGATGTCGAACTCGATGTGGTCCTTTTCGGCCATCCACTGAAGGAACGCATGGATATAGATGGGATCTGAATCGCCTTCTGTGATTAGAACGTAGGGTGCGAACAAGATTGTGCCGGGTAGTCCCATCCCGAGACCGTCGATCGCATTACCCCAGCGTCCGGCGTAGGGCTTGCCGTCCTGGCGAGTGCCATTCGAATCCTTAAAGACCAGACGATGACGCGTGGGATAGTTCCTGTTGATCATGAAAAGGGAGTGGGTCGCGTAGACGATCTGAGAAGTACGCGCCAGGCTTTCTAAGACCTGTAGGAAATCCCGTTGCCCTGTCGGATGAAGGTGCACAGCAGGCTCATCGAACAGGAATATGTGACTTGCCGCATGGCGCTTGGAGCGCCTCGCGTGTAGCATCATGCTTGTCGCGAAAAAGTTCGTGAATCCACTGCTTCTTCGGGATGCTCGTACGTATGTTCCACTGACCGCTGGATCCTGCAGCACGAGATGGATTGTGGCTCCATCTCTGTGTTGGAGCTTGAATCGAAGGTCGGCTTCCTTGCCCTGACCCCATGTTTCCCTTAGTTTTTCGTTGAGTACTTCGCTGGCTTCGTCCAGCAATTTGGTCGTTCGGTCAGATTTCTCGAAAATCCCCTCGTTTTCCATGGGGTTCATTGCGGCGGTGTAGAAGATTCCCTGCATAAATTCATGAGGCTCCTGCAGTATGTCTCCTTGCGTTACGGAGTCGCTCAGCTTCTGGAAAGGAAGGATTATCTCGATCCGCGGGACCGCATGGAGAACGTGGGAGATAAAACTACTGGGAATCTCAGCGCCTTCCAAGGTGTAATTGACGGGCCCGCCAACGCCGTTCCGTTGCAGGTGAAGTCTCAATGGATCGGACGACGATGGCGCCCTCGCTGCGGCCAAATACTGCAGCCACTCTTCAGTCATCCCTTCGGTCTCACTTCCGTCAACAAGGAAGTCAGCTGTGATGCTTGGATAGTCGTCCCTGAGCCCCTCCGATTCAAAGTCCCAATTCAGATCCTCGATCACAAAGGGATTATCCTCGTTCAGGTGAGTCACGGCTTCCAGGATGTTCGTCTTCCCATGGTCATTGGCACCGAGCAGCACGGTTATCCTTGGATCCAAAAACAGCTCAAACCGCTCCTTAATCGATCTGCAGCCTTCGATTTCGACCTTCTCAACTCTCAATTCGCACCACCTCTCGCGAGAGTTGCCGACCTGGTTGCCCCCATTTCCCCGGTCATCATATCTCCTTCGGCGCTTTCTGTCTCGGCCATAGACTCGGTGTCGAGGGTTCTCTACTCTCAGAGTACCCAGTCGCCCTTGTGGGCGGCTATGCGCTCGGCGTTGTCGTACCGGAAAGAGCTGTAGACCAGACCGCTCACCTCTGGATGGTCTATAAGGGCTTGCTCTTCGGATGGGGAAAAGTCGCTCCACTGCCTGGCGACGTAAAGCTCGGTCGACTTCCCGGTCAGCGCCGGGCCGTACTCTGCGGTAAACTGCCGGTCCAGGGGAAGCATCCCTTGGCCGCTCACGTAGTCCTGGGTGTAGCCGCCGCCGCGGTGCATCGGCCATAGTTGGATCCACATCGAAGGGCACTGGGCCGAGCTCTGGTTAACGACGAGATGGTCAACCAGCTCCCGGTCGATCCACTCGCGCCACTGCAGGGTCGCGTTGCCGAGAGGCTGGCCGATGATGTCGCCGCGAGCACAGCCGATCCCCAACTCGTGCCCCGACTCCTTCGTGACCTCTCTTAGCTGGGCGAGGAATTGAGTAAGATACTCGCCCTGAAGGTCACGCCACAGGCCGAGGTCAAAGTCGTCGGTCCATATGTCCTGTCCATAGCGGCGAAGGTACTCGTCACGGATGGGTTCGTTGAATCCGAACTCGTCGGCGAATTC
>JAQBTI010000321.1 GCA_027624995.1 Chloroflexota bacterium | reverse complement strand
CGGGCCTCCAGATATCTTCGTTCGCCGAAGACTGTTCGGGTGAACTCTACGTCCTCTCCTTCGACGGCAAGATATACGGGTTCGTCCCGTAGTGGCGACCCCCGTGGTCGTCTGAGCCTCTTGACACCACCGGACCCCACAGTCAGAATCGCCGGGTACGCTGACGCCCCAAGGATTCGCTTATGAAAACTATGCCCGCAGCCCTCACCACCGCACTGAGCGAAATCCGCTGCGACGAGATACCGACGCCGGTTGCCGAGTACGGAAAGATACTCGTCAAGACCAGACTCGCCTCCATCTGCGGCAGCGACCTTCACATAGTAAATATGGGATGGAACGTCTACGGGTATCCGCTGCCGCACGGGTTCCCCGGTCATGAAGGGATCGGCGAGGTCGTGGAAAGCAGCGGCGATTACGGATTCGAGCCCGGCGACCTCGTGCTAACCGTGCCCAACATCTGGAGTTCCAAGACCTTCGCCGGATACCAGCTCTTGGACCCACAGTTCGTGATGGAACTGCCGGACGGGGTTCCCCATGCACACCTACTCATGGCCCAGCAGCTAGGGACCGTCGTGTTTGGTTGTAGGCGTCTCCCACCACTATTGGGCAAGACTGTGGCCGTGATAGGGCAGGGTTCCGTCGGTCTTTTCCACGATTTCATGCTGCGCAAGCTGGGCGCTCACCGGATCATCGCCGTCGAGCCAGTGCCCGAACGACTGCAGGCCGGCAGGAACATGGGGATAGACGAGGCTATAGACGTCACCGGCCAACTTGCTACCGACGCCGTGCTGGACCTGACTGGAGGGGAGGGTGCGGACGTCGTGATTGAGGCCGTGGGCAGCGTCGATACGTTGAACCAGGCGATCCAGATGGCCTGTCCCCTGGGCAGGGTAGTGCTGTTCGGCCTGCCGTCCACCATGGAGAAAGTGCCGTTCGACTGGGACACTTTTTTCCGCAAGAGACTAGAGGTCCATGCGGTATTCGGGGCCCAAGACGAGCCCGGACTGCCTGCGTTCCGCTTGGCCGTGGACTTCATTACGCGAGGCGAGATCGACATGGAGCCGTTCGTCACCCACCGGCTTCCGATCCAGGACGTGCAGGAGGCCTTCCACCTCGCCGAGTCCCGCGCAGACGGCGCCTTGAAAGTCTCGCTGAGCTTCTAGACGCTGCGACCGGGCTAGAAGGCCCGAGTGATCGGAAACGATACCATGAGCGCGTACAGCGCGAGTCCCGCGATAACGAACACTGAGACGGTACCCACGAACAGCCTAATGTCTGAGAACTTCATTTCGAGCCTCCTGAGTTGATGTGAACCAGGTTAGGTTCGGAGGTCGGCAACCATAAGCTCCAGATGGACCGTCTCTGGCTATGACGGCTACCAAACATTGGCGGTACAGAACGACTTTCCATAGCCGGCGTTCCCAAGGAGGCAGGCGGTGACAGAGCCCTTCCACCTGACGGTGGCCGAAGCATCTTCCCGGATTAGAGCACGCACCCTGTCCCCGGTAGAACTGATGGAGTCCCTTCTGGCTCGCTCTCAGGCCCTTGATCCCGAGCTCCGGGTGTGGGTCACGCTGGACCCCGACGCCGCATCGGCCGAGGCCCACGAGTCGCAGCGCGCCCTCGAAAAGAATGGACCGGCCGGCCCGCTCCACGGCGTCCCGGTCGGTGTGAAAGACATCTTCTATGCGAAGGGGGTTAGAAACACCGCCGGGTCTCCCATCTACGCCGACTTCGTGCCGGACTACGACTCCACGCCTGTCAAACTCCTAAGACGGGCAGGTGCTATAGTCATGGGAAAGACGGTTACGACCCAGTTTGCGCTGGGCGATCCGCCTCCGACTCGTAACCCGTGGAACTCGGCCCACACTCCTGGCGGCTCGAGCAGCGGCTCGGCCGTCGGCGTCTCGGCCCGAATGTTCCCCGCCGCCCTTGGATCACAGACCGCGGGCTCGGTGATCAGGCCTGCCTCCTTCAGCGGCGTCGTCGGCTTCAAGCCGACCTTCGGCCGCGTCAGCCGGTACGGCGTCGTTCCGGTCTCGTGGTCACTGGACACGGTGGGGTGCTTCACCCGTACTGTGGAGGATGCCACGCTGATGCTAGGCGCTATGGCCGGGCACGATCCGAACGACGTCGCGTCGGCAGATAACGCCGTCCCCGACTACCTGGAAAGTCTCGGAAGCGGAGGAAGGCCGCCACGCATCGGACTGGTGCGCTGGTTCTTCTTGGACACCTGCGACGACCAGGCCAAGCAGGTCACTCTGGGGGTGGTCGAGAAACTAAGTCGGGCCGGAGCCGATGTCGAGGGGGCCCACCTAGACTTCGACTACGAGGTACTGCTCGCGGCCCACCAGACGATTATGGCCGCCGAGGCCGCGGCCGTGCATAGGAGGGACTTTGAAGAGCGTCCGGACGATTACGCCCCCTTCATCCGGGGTGTCATCGAAAAGGGCTTCCTAATCCCGGCGACCACGTACATCAAGGCCCAGCGCATCCGCAGGGATTTTCGTCGACAGGTCGCTCGGGCCATGGACGGCTTCGATATCCTGCTCACGACGTCCACCGACTCGGAGGCGCCTCGCGACCTGACCGCCACCGGAAATCCCTTCTACCAGGTCCCGTGGACAATGACCGGTTTGCCGGTCATTAGCCTCCCGTGCGGCCTGGGTGCTGCCGGACTACCACTCGGCGTACAACTCCTGGGCCGTGCCTTCGACGAGCGAGGGCTTCTGACTACGGCACGATGGTGCGAAGAGGCGCTGGACGTTAGCTTGTATCCAGCGGGGATTGGTTAGTCTACGGCCTCTACTGAGGCGTCGCGACGTAATCGGCGAGGTACTTGCGGAGCAGCACACGTGCGCGGTGCAGGCGAGACTTCAGCGACGAGACAGTGATGTCCAGGGCCTCTGCCGCTTCCGAGTTGGATAACTGTTCGACATCCCGTAGGACGACCGCCGCCCGCAAGTCGGGATCAAGGCGCGAGATTCCCTCTCTGAGTTTTTCACCGAGCTCCGCTGCCGCCGCGGACCTGTCCGGAGTGTCCCAACTCACGACTTGGATATCCTCGAGGCCGGTCTGCGTGAGGGTGCGCGCGCGCTTCTCCTTGCGCAGCTTCATCAGGGCCGCGTTCACGGTGATCCGGTAAAGCCACGTGGTAACCCGCGATTCGCCATGAAATCGCTCGAAGGCCCTGTAGGCGGAGATGAAGGCGTCCTGGGCAACGTCTTCCGCATCCTCGGGCTTCTGCATCATCTTGAACGCGACGTTGTAGACGAAGTCGCCGTACTTCTCGACAATGGAGTCGAAGTTGGTGACATCCGCGTCGCTATCCGGGGGTTGCTCTACACTGGCCATAAATAAAGGCTCGCAGTGGAAGCACGAGCCTGGAATCTCCTACGTTTAGCGTGCATCCAATTCGAGGTACCCTCAAAAAGTGTGTAAATAATCAGGCGGTGTAACCTACCTCTGAGCAAACGGGCTCGA
>JAQBTI010000008.1 GCA_027624995.1 Chloroflexota bacterium | reverse complement strand
TGCGGTCGCCCCGTATCTCGTGTGAGTCCAAAGGAGTCGGGCATTGCGGCCATCGTTAACGGGACTATCTGCCCGAGTGCTGCTAGAAAACCGGGCTTCGGTCCGTACACCTTCAGCGATACCCCGAGATCATCAGCCAATTGGAGGAGCAGCGGCGTCTGACCGTGGACATACAATTGGGCCCGTAACTCGGTGGCGATATGAAGGAGAGCCGCTCTGTCACGGTTGGAAGCGAAACCCTTCAACGCGAGGTCGAGGTTCCGGCAGCCCAGTTCAAGTCTCCTCAGTCTATCTTGTACCGAGCGTTTACTTGCCATGGCCAGACGCCATCATATATGTAATCTCATGCGGTTGAATCCGCACGGCCCGAACAAGAAAACGGCCCCGGCGTGTTACCCGCCAGGGCCGTTTCTCTAACCTCTTGGGACGTCCTATCGCTCTATAGGTGCGCCGACGATGCTGCCGTACTCGGTCCAGGAGCCGTCGTAGTTCCGCACCTTGCTGTAGCCCAGGATCTGAGTTAGTGCGAACCAGGTGTGAGCGGAGCGCTCGCCGATCCGGCAGTAGGTGATGATCTCCTTATCCGGCGTGATGCCCTTTCCGCCGTATATCTGTCTCAACTCTTCGACCGACTTGAAGGTCCCGTCGGCTTGGTTCACGGCGCTCGCCCACGGGATATTGGATGCGCCAGGAATGTGGCCGCCTCGCTGAGAGCCCTCTTGGGGCAAATTCGCGGGCGCAAGTAGCTCGCCGCTGAACTCGGCCGGGGCCCGCACATCGACCAGCCCGATATTATTGTCGGTAGAGGCGACGTTCAGTACGTAGTCGCGGCTCGCTCGAATGCTGGTGTCAGCGTCGGTGGCGCGATAGGTACGCGTCGAATGCGAAGGCACTTCGGTCGTCGTCTTGCGCCCCTCGGCGATCCACTTCTGCCGCCCGCCATTCATCAACTTCACGCGCTTGTGGCCGAACATCTTCATCTGCCAGAAGGCGTAGCTCGCAAACCAGTTGTTATTGTCGCCATACAGGACGACCGTTGTGTTGCGGCTGATACCGGACTCGCCCAGCAGTTTCCGCATCTGGTCCCTGTTGAGAATGTCTCGGCGCAGCGTGTCATTGAGCTGGGTTGTCCAATTTAGTCCGACGGCGCCGGATATGTGGCCCTGGTCGTAGGCGCTGGTGTCAACGTCCACTTCGACCAGCCGGACGTTCTCGTCTCCACCGTGCTCGGAGACCCAATCTGTCTCTACTATCGATGCGGGATGTGCTACTCGTGCAGGCAAGTTTGTTCCTCTCTCTCAATCAGTTTAGTCGTAGTTTCGGCGAGCGACCTAGATGGCCAGGGCGGGAACGCCGCAGAACGCCTCGTAGTCGATTAACTCCGTGACCGTCGGATTGTCGCCGCATACCGGGCAGTCCGGGTTCCGGCGGATCTTGACCGTTCTGAACTCCATGTCCAGGGCGTCGATAATCAGAAGCCTGCCCGACAAGGACTTGCCCACCCCCATGATGAGCTTCACCGTCTCGGTCGCCTGTATCGTGCCCACCATGCCTGGGAGCATCCCCAGCACTCCGGCCTCGGAGCACGACGGCACCTCGCCTGGTGGGGGCGGCGTGGGGAAGAGGCAGCGGTAGCAGCCCTCCCCAGGCAGGAACACCGTCGCCATCCCATCGAACATGAGGATACTGCCGTCAACCAGAGGCTTGCCGCTCATGTAAGCCGCGTCATTTACCAAGTAGCGCGCCGGAAAATTATCTGCCCCGTTCACGATAACATCGTAGTCCGCCATGATACGCATGGCATTCTCCGACGTTATAGGCTCCTCATGCGCCACGACGTTGACGTCCGGGTTGTATGCCAGCAGCGTGTCCCGTGCGGACTCAACCTTGGGGCGTCCGATGTCATCGTTGTGGTGCAAGATCTGCCGCTGCAAGTTGGTCACGTCTACCGTGTCGAAGTCCACGATGCCGAGCGTGCCAACACCTGCCAGGGTAAGGTAGATGGCTATCGGGGAGCCCAGTCCGCCGGCACCTATTATCAGGACCTTTGATTCGAGCAGCTTCCGCTGCCCGGCGCTGCCCACCTGGGGCATGATGATATGTCTGCTGTACCGGCTTACCTGGTACGGTGTAAGCGGCTTTGTCAGTGTATCTGTTGCCAACTCTTTCCTCCGTTCTGATGGCCTCTTGCGAGGCCGACGCAGTTAAGATGCGCCATTGTATATTGTGGATTCTTCGGGGAACAAAAAGCTCCGCTGCCAGACGCATTGTCTGTCGCAGCGGAGCCCTTTACCCTCGGTTGTTGTGAGGGGACGACTGTTCCTGCCGCGAGACCTTGATCTGGTTGCCGGAGCTTCGCTACGTACAGGTCGCGAGTGCGACCGTTGATATCTTCACGTGCATCCAACCGATAGCGGACTAGTGTCCAGAGTATAGCAGGTCGGGTAGGGGGCTTCAACGCGGGAATACCCAGGGCTAGCCGTTCCCGTAGTATAATTCCGCCCGCACGACCCGAGCTAAGACTCCACGGAGGATCTCATCATGACCACTGTCGGTTCTACCGGAGCGAGCACATACGAGGCCGTCAACATCTTCTTCGACCGGGCGGCGGACCGCCTGAAGCTGGACGATGGAGAGCGCGAGTTGCTCCGACGCCCGTGGCGCGAGCTTCAGGTCGCGGTGCCCGTGCGGATGGACGACGGTCGCATCGAGGTGTTTACCGGTTACAGGGTGCAGCACAACGGGGCCAGAGGCCCTTACAAGGGCGGCGTTCGTTACCATCCGCTCGCTGACCGCGAAGAGGTAAAGGCGCTTGCCTCTTTGATGACCTGGAAGACGGCTCTGGTAGACATCCCTTTCGGCGGGGCCAAGGGCGGCGTTCAGTGCGACCCACACCTCTTGAGCGAAGGCGAGCTCAACAGACTGACTCGCCGCTACACGGCTAATATCGAGCACTTGCTGGCGGTGAACCGCGACATCCTCGCCCCTGACCTCGGTACGAACGCCCAGACCATGGTGTGGATGATGGACGAATACGGCCGGATCCACGGTCATACCCCTGGGATAGTAACCGGGAAGCCCATTGAGCTGGGCGGCTCGGCCGGGCGTGAGGCCGCCACCGGCCGAGGCGTAGTCACGGTCGTGGCCGAGGTTGCCAAGGATGCGGGGATAGACTTGAAGGGCGGAGGCGTGATCGTTCAGGGGTTCGGAAATGTAGGATCGTGGACTGCACGGATCGCCGACGAGATGGGGTGCAACGTCGTCGGGGTTAGCGACATCCAGGGCGGGTCCTATCGCTCCGATGGCATCGACATGAAGCAGCTCCTCAGGCACAAGGATGAAACCGGCACCGTAACCGGCCTTCCCGGCGCGGACTCAGTATCTAACGAAGAGCTCTTAGAGCAGCCATGCGACTTCCTGATCCCGGCCGCAATCGATGGCGTCATCCACGCGGAGAACGCTCCCAGAATCAAGGCGAAGATGGTTATCGAAGCCGCCAACCACCCCGTTATACCCGAGGCGGACCGGATTCTCAACGACCGCGGTATCAAGATACTGCCCGACATACTCGTCAATGCAGGCGGCGTGATCGTCTCGTACTTCGAGTGGTCCCAGAACCTTTACCAGGCACACTGGAAAGAAGACCGGGTCACCACCGAGCTGAAGAAGATCATGACGCGCGCGTATCGCAAAGTGAGCGAGACCGCTGAGAGGGAAGCCATCACTTACCGCGACGCTGCGTTCCTTATAGGTGTAGGTAGCGTTGCTCACGTCGCCCGAATGCGCGGCTTTATCTAGGGGGCGCTGTTTTCATGCTATTGACCGACAAGGTTGTTATCGTCACCGGCGCGGGAGGAGGACTCGGCGAAGGGATTGCTCGCGTCTGTCACAGAGAAGGCGCGCGAGTAGTCGTCGCCGATATTCGGGGTGACGCCGCCTCCAAGGTTGCTGGGAGCCTTGGCGAGGCAGCACTGGCGGTTACATGCGACGTGGGGAACGACGAAGCTCGTAGTCGCCTCGTCGATGCGTCCATCGCCGAGTGCGGTCGCATCGACGGCCTGGTCAACAATGCGGGCGTCAATTTCGTCAGAGCCTTCCTGGAGACCACGGTCGAGGACTGGGAGAGGGTCATCCGTGTGGACCTGCGCGCCGTGTTTTTCTTTAGCCAGCTTGTCTGCAGGCAGATGCTCGCGCAGGAGTCTGGAGGAAGCATCGTCAACATCTCAAGCGTGCATTCGGTTGCCGCCCTGCCGGGCGCTGGTCCCTACGATGCGGCCAAGACCGGAGTCGTGGGGCTGACCAAGAGCATCGCAGTCGAAATGGCGGCCGCAAACATTAGAGTCAACGCGATTTCGCCCGGTCTCTTGAACACTCAGATATGGAAAGACCTGCTGGCGGCTGCCCCGGATCCTGAGCGGGCCGTCGAGCATTGGAACTCGAACATTCCGATTGCCCGCGCCATCGAGCCCGAGGAGGTTGGCGAGTTGGCCGCGTTCCTGCTTAGCGACCGCAGTAAGAGCATCACGGGAGCGAACATCCTCGCCGATGGCGGCATGACCAGCCAACTCACCAGCAGAGAGCCGTACGAGTCCCGGTCCATAGAGGGCCATTGAGTCCGACACCCCGGATAGCTAGCTCGGGAGACAGATTTGAAAAAGACCAGAAACAACCACGAGGATATATACCCCGCGGGCCCGACTTACATCAGGACCGTCAAGGCGGGCGACACCCTGTACATCTCCGGGACAACTGCGCGGTACTCCGACTCCGACGGCGGTTCACCGATGGCGCAGCTACGAGCCGTTCTGGACAGGATCACCCGAATCGTCGCTGCCGAAGGCGGGAGACCGTCGGACATCGTCGCGATGACGACCTACTTGACGAACATTGCGGACTTCTGGCCCATTGAGGGCGAGCAGAAGGAAATCTGGGACGAGTACTTCCAGGGCGAGTGGCCGACAAACGCCTATGTGGAGGTCAGCGCGCTCGCTGAGCCGGGCCTGTCCGTGGAGATAACCGCCACCGCGGTGCTGGACTAGGCCGCCCGATCGCAGCGCATGTTATTCCGAGGGAGCGCAGCGACCGAGGAATCTAGGGCCGCTGTCTTAGGCAGGGGTTATGCTACGGCGACCGCTTTGGATTCCTCGTACTGGGAAGGAACCGACAGGGTCATGGGACGCGACAGGGAGCCTACAGCCCTTGCTCCATCTGCTCTTTCTGCCACGTGTAGTCGACATCGCCGGAGTAGAACCGGTCCGGGTTCTGGACCGCCCAGATCTGCTTCCGGATGATGTAGTTGCCTGGCTCCATCTCGATCGCACTACGCCACTTCGCCACCGCCTTGGTCACATCACCCTGGCGATACAGCGCGAGCCCCTTGCGGAACAGGTCGATGGCCTCTGAATGCTCGGTGCCGAGCTCCGCCTGAGCAGACTCCAGGGATTCATCCAGACTCGGGCCGTCGATCCATCGCTCCAATACGTCGGCAGATTCGTCGCGGCGGATGTCGAACCCGCCCCGCCTGGCGTACCGCACGGTTCCGCCCTCATCGATCAAGAAACCATTTGGGACGGCATTGAAGCCGTAGAGCTGCCCCAGGAGGTTCTCCTCGTCGACCACCGTCGTGAACCTTGCCCCTGCCTTTTCAGTGTAAGGGCGGGCCTTGTCCGGGCCCTGGGCGTCCAGTGCCACCGACAAGACCTCGACGCCGCGCTCCTTGAGCTCCTCGTACCGCTGTTGCCATACAGGCAACTGCTCGCGGCAGCCTCACCAGGAGGCCCACATAAAAAGGATGAGCTTCTTGCCTCGATAACTCGATAAGGTGACCGCCTCGCCGTTGAGAGATCGAAGCGTAAAGTCTGGGGCCTGGTCACCCGCTCCAATGGACCGTGCGGCAGTGGTAGTCATCGGTGTCCTCCTGTCCTTAATGAGGCCAACGGCCTCAACTAGAAACTTCACCCGATTCCGTGGAATCCGACCTCGACCTTCTCTCCATCGACGAGGACGGGCGTGATCCGCTCGCCTCCGGTTAGCTCTTCGAGCCTCTCCCAAGCCTCGGGGCGCAGAGACAGGTCAATCTCGTCGAAGACTGTTCCCGCCTCTTTGAGCTCTCCCTTGAGGGCGTCGGAGTAAGTGCAGTCAGGGTGCGTGTACAGCGTAACCATAGTTTCATTCTAAGTGAAGTCCGACCGGAAGCGCAAAACTAATTGGGCAAATGCCAAGCCCTCGAAAATGATGTAACCTACAGCACGCCTTTCGGAAAGCCGTTTGATCGGAGGTCTCCGTTGAGCAAGTCACCGCGCGGATGGTCCGGCGCAGACCAGGGCAAGCTACTCCGGGGGTCCGCCACGGTGATCGGGCAGAGTGACTAAGACCCGCATCCTCCGCATCTCGAGAATCGCTGTCCCGGCACTCGTCGGGCTCCTGTTGGTTGCTTATCTGGCCATTTCCTACTTCGTTGCGAGCAGCGTGACAAGCGCCGAGCGCAACGACCAGACCGATCATCCGACGGACTACGGGCTGGAATACGAGGATGTCGAATTCGTATCGCGCAAAGGGGACGTAACCCTTGATGGCTGGTATCTGCCAGGCGTCGAGGATGGGGCTAGTGTCATATTCGTGCATGGGATCAACTCGACGCGGTCTGGCGACGAGGCGACACAGATAGCGGTACATCTTGTGGAATCGGGCTTCAACGTGTTGCTCTTCGACCTCCGAGCCCACGGCTCCTCCGGCGGGGACAGAGTCACCGGCGGAATCAACGAGGCCCAGGACGTACTCGGCGCCTATGACTACCTGGTCGCGAGGGGCGCCACCCCCGACAGGATTGGCGTGCTGGGAATGTCCATGGGCGCGGGGACCTCGGTGTTGGCCGTGGCCGACGAGCCGGCCATCAGGGGTCTGGTCGTGGACAGTCCCTATGCCAGGGTGTCTCAGCTCGTTGCGTTCGAGATCGGTCGCAAGACGCCCATCCCTGGGTGGATTGCTCCCGTGTTTGTGCCGGGGGCCAGCGTGATCGCGGACATGATATTCGATATAGATCTGGGCAAGCTGGTGCCCGAGGAGGCGGTCGAGTCCATCGGTTTCGCGATCCTCGTGATTCACGGGGACGCCGACACCCGCATCCCCACGGACCACGGGAAGCGCGTCGACGAGGCGGCTTACCCGGGCAGCGAGATGTGGGTCGTCCCTGGCGTGGACCACTTGGACGCGTTCAAGACCTTTCCCGAGGACTACGTCAACCGGGTCGTGCCATACTTCAAAGCCCGGCTAGCCGGAAAGTAGCTCCTTGACCCTGGCAGCCGTCGACTCGAGGGGCACCATCTCTGCCTGAGAGTCCGTGCGGCCCTTGATCTCGACAGCGTTCTGCTTCAGGTTCCGCGGGCTCACGACCAAACGTAGCGGCAGGCCCAGGAGGTCGGCGTCGTTGAACTTCACCCCGGCCGACTCCTCTCGATCATCGTAGAGGACCTCGACTCCCTTGCTGGTCAGCTCCTTGTAGAGTTTCTCCGCCGTCTCGGATACGGCCTGCTGCTCGACGTTCATGCCGATGAGTGAGACCTGATATGGAGCGATTGGTGAGGCAAATACCATACCCTTCTCGTCGTGGTGCTGCTCGATCGCGGCCGCCAGGAGCCTGCCCACTCCGATGCCGTAGCAGCCCATGATGATGGGGTGCTGTTCGCCGTCGGCGCTTGGAAAATAGGCGCCGAGCACCTCGCTGTAGCGTGTGCCCAGCTTGAAGACATGCCCCACCTCGATACCGCGCCGCGTCTCCAACGAGGCGTCGCACTTCAGACAGGTGTCGCCCTCTTGGGCCAGCGCGATGTCGGTAATCACGTCTGGCTGGAAGTCCCGCGGGTGGTTGGCGTTCCTCAGGTGGTATTCCTTTCTATTAGCCCCTACGACGAAGTTGGAGCCCAGGTTGATGGAGTCGTCTGCGACCGTCTTGATTCCCTCCAGGCCAACGGGTGAGGCTGATCCTGCTACGAGTCCGGCGTCCCGGACCTCCTCCGGGGTCGCAAGCCGCAACTCCCGAGCACCCAGGGCGTTCGTAAGCTTAATCTCGTTGACCTCCAGATCACCCCTAATGGCGACGACCACGACCTCGCCATCGGCCATGTAGAAGACGGCCTTGAGGGTCTTGCCGGTGGGGACATCGAGGAACCCGGCGAGGTCCGCGATGGTCTTTACTCCGGGTGTGTGGACCTCTTCCAAGTCCTTCGCCGCCTCCAGTTCCGTCGTAGACTTCTTGAAGACCGCCTTCTCCAGGTTAGCCGCGTAGCCGCAGGACGGACACATGACGACGGTGTCTTCTCCCGGGTCGGCCAGCAGAATGAACTCTTGGGAGTCCTTGCCGCCGATGGCCCCGCTGTCGGCTTCGACCATGATCGCCGGAAGGCCACACCGCGCGTAGATGTTCTTGTATGCCTGCACCATCGCCTGGTAGCTGTTGTCCAGACTCTCCTCGTCCGTGTCGAAGCTGTAGGCATCCTTCATATCGAACTCGCGGACTCGAAGCAGCCCGCCGCGGGGGCGCTGTTCGTCCCGGAACTTGGTCTGGATCTGGTAGATGATCAGCGGCAGGTCTCGGTAGCTGTTGACGTTGGCGTTCACGATCGTCGTCAGCAGCTCCTCGTGAGTCGGCGCCATGACGAGCTCTCGGTCACGCCTGTCCCGGAGGCGGAACAACCCAGGGCCAAACTCGGCGTCGCGCCCCGACCGCTCCCACAGCTCTCTTGGCTGGAGGACCGAGAGTCGTACCTCCTGACCGCCAACCGCGTCAATCTCCTCACGTATGATCTGCTCGATCTTGCGGAGTGATCTCCAGGCCAGGGGAAGGTAGCTGTAGATGCCCGATGCGGACTGGTGGATCATTCCCGCCTTTAGCATGAGGCGGTGACTCTCCAGTTCCGTGCCACCGGGCTCCTCCCGGACAGTTTTTCCGAATAGCTTCGATACGCGCATAAATTAGGGTACCTCTCTCATGCTCCGAGAATCGAGCGGGCCTCAGCGACAAACCGCTCCGCGTCAGCGAAGACGGTCTGTGCGTCAACCAGCGTGACCTCTGTGTCAGTTGAGTAGGTGCTGATCGACCTGCTATGCATTGCATTGGTCAGCATCCTACCGAATTCTCCAGCCATTAGCCCCTTGTTCACAACCTCCCGGCCAAAGAGGTTAGCAGGGCCGCTGTGAGACTTGGGAGGTCTGACGGCTTGGTGGCAGGGCAACGCGACCGCGCTATAGTGCATCGCATAGTAGGCTCTGTCAATCGAAGATCGTAAACGCTGCTGCTCTAGCAACGCCTGGCTATCGTCGAGGTACTCCAGCGACAGTTGTAGCTGCTTCTCGATGAATCTTCTCGAAGGTCCCATCGTCATACAGAACTATTCCCTCGTTCAAGATAGCGGACGAGAAGTACGATCGCATGTCGACCTCGTCCATGAACGCCTCTGTCGTGAAAAAGACCAGTTGGGTGAATACCGCTTTCTTCAGGTCAATGTCGTAGCTAGATCACCGATGTGCTGCCTGACCTCGAAGGGCGCCTCGGTGATGATCAGGATATCGACGTCGCTATCGCTTGTGGCCTCGTCGCGCGCCACGGAGCCGAACAGCACGATACTGTGTATCTGGTCCTTCACCTCGGCCAGCAGCGCTGTCTTTAGCAGGTCGGCGACTGCGCGAAACGGTGTTGACGTCATTTTGGGCTTCCTTGGTCCGTAGGGGCGACTCGCCGAGTCGCCCCTACGGACGACCTTCGACCGACGCGGCCCAAAGCTCTACGCGGTCGGGGCGAAGGTCTCCTCTTCGACCTTGCGGACCTCCTCCATCAGGGCGCTCAGCATATCGGCTTCGTCGACGATACGTGACTTCTGGCCCTTCCGGAAGATAATCGCCCGGCCCGCCCCCGCCGCTATTCCAACATCCGCGTCCTTGGCTTCTCCGGGCCCGTTGACCTCACACCCCATCACGGCGACTTTTATGGGAGACTTTATCTTCTTGAGCATCTCGTCGACCGTGTTCGCCAGCGTAACGACGTCGACGTCGGCCCTGCCGCAGCTCGGACATGCTACGAGCACGGCTCCCGCCTTACGCAACTCTAGCGACTTTAGTATCTCAAACCCGGTGTACACCTCTTCGCGAGGGTCGTCGCTCAGCGAGACGCGTATCGTGTCTCCGATGCCCTCGTACAGCAGCGTCCCGAGTCCAATGGCGCTGCGGATGCTGCCTGCCTTCGCGGTACCGGCCTCGGTGATGCCCAGGTGGAGCGGGTAGGGCACCAGCGCCGCCATCCTTCGGTAGGCTTCGACAGTCGTGTCGATGTCGAACGCTTTGAGCGATATCTTAATTAGGTCGAAGTCAAGGTCTTCGAGGATTCCGATTTCCCAAAGCCCGGTCTCGACCATGTGGTCGACGACCGAGAACTCACCGACGCCGGCTTCGCCACCCTTGAGCAGGTCGTTGACACCGTCCTTGTGACGAGAGAGACCACGGGTCATGCCGATTCCGCCGACGGGCGGCAGGCTCCCGAAGTTGACCCCGATGCGGATCGGGACCCCACGTGCCTTGGCCTCAAGGACTACGGTCTCGACCTTCTCACGGTCTCGGATGTTGCCGGGATTCAGTCGAAGACAGTCCACGCCGCTCTTCAGGGACTCCAGCGCGAGCTGGTAATGGAAGTGAATGTCGGCGATGAGAGGTATCTTGGTCTGGCGCTTGATCTCTGCCAGTGCCTTTGCGGCCTCCATATCGGGAACAGCCGCGCGAACGATCTCGCACCCGGCTTCTTCTAGCTGCTTGATCTGGACAACCGTAGCGGCGACGTCACGAGTATCGGTCTTTGTCATGGACTGGACGGTGATTGGCGCGTCGCCGCCGACCTTCACGTCGCCCACGTTCAGCGCTTTGCTTACTCTCCGACTCCGCATTCGGACCTCTCCAAGATGGCCTCGCCTCCGTGCCCTCGGCATCCGGACATCAGCCAACGGCTATCTACCGTACTCTAGAAGCCCTCTCCGTTCAAGATGCGGCCGATGTCCCGGTAGCTGACAACGACCAGGAAGCTCAACAGAAGCACGAAGCCTACTCCGATCGCCACGCCCTGACGCTGCGGCGAAATCCGGCGTCCGCGCCTCGCGGCCTCGATGACGATGAATGCCAGACGGCCGCCGTCCAGGGGCGGTATCGGCAAAAGATTCGTGATCCCAAGGAAGATGCTTATGAATGCCATCCATTGGAAAATCGGAGAGGTGCCGGCCTCAGCGACCTCTCCGGTGGCGTGGGCAATCCCGACCGGCCCCAGACCTGGTGCAGGTCCGTTTCCTCCGGTCCAGTCCGTCAGGCTGTCTCGGGTCATCAGCAGGATGTCTTTGTACCACTGAAGCGAGTTCGGTACCGCGTCCCAGATAGGGTCGGTGGTGCTGACCACCCTCGGGTTCGCAAGGCCGATCATTATGCCGACCGCGCCCTGTGTCATCATGTCGCCGACCTCGAGCTGCGCGTTGTATCTACGCGCCTCGTTCAGCGAGACCTCCTGACTGGGATCTTCGACGTTGTCCACGACAAGGAGATTCGGCGGTGAAGACCGTGGCACCACGGTCACCGTCTCGACGACGGCAAACTCCGGCGAGGGAGAGAGTCCGCTGACTATCGAGCCTCGCCGGACGCTGAGCTCGACTGGAGTCCCGGCCCTGTCCTTGATGCTGCCGACCAGATCGGCGGTCGTTTGCGCCCGCTCCGAATCGACGCTCAAGATCGTATCGCCTGCCCTGAGACCGGCTTCGGCCGCTGGCGATCCCGGTGCCACTCCCGTGATGACTATTGACCCTCCCTCGACAGTGTCGTGGGGCAACATGAACAGGACGGTCAGAATGATGATCGGTATGAGAAGATTCACAACCGCGCCCGACACGATCACGATAGCGCGCTTGAAAATCGGCAGGGCTGCCAGGCTTCGCGGGTCGGAAGGGTCTTCCTCTCCGACGATCTTGACGAAGCCGCCTAATGGAAGTAGGTTGATCGTGTAGAGGGTCTCGCCGAACCGGACTCCGAACAGCTTGGGCGGGAACCCGATTCCGAACTCGGTAACCTTGGCCCCAAACCACTTGGCGGTGACGAAGTGGGCCCCCTCATGCAGGAGTATGAGGAAGCCGAGGACTGGGAAGACCAGCAACCACGCGGGGAGGCCTGGCACTATTGCCGAGCCCCCACGATTTCTTCGGCCTTATCCCTCGCCCACCCGGCCGTTGCAATTATCTGCCCGAGCGAGGGGTCAGAGACATTCTCGTGATCCTCTAGAACCGCCTCGATTACCGGGCCGATGTCCAAGAAGCCCATTCGTCCGTTCAGGAACATCTCGACCGCCTTCTCGTCCGCTCCACAGGGCTGCAACCCACGTTCCCCCTCGCTTCCCCACGTCGAGCGCCATCTTGAAAAGCGGGTAGCGATCGGCCTCCCATGGTTCGAAAGTTAGGCTTCCCGTGGCCACGGGGTCGAACCTGGCTATGTTCTCATTATAGAGCCTATCCGGATGGAAGAGCGCGTACTGGATAGGCAGGGTCATATCGGGCGGGCTTATCTGCGCTTTCACCGAGCCGTCAGCGAACTCGACCATGGAGTGAATGATGCTCTGCGGATGGATCACCACCTCGATCTTTTCCCAGGGGACCCCAAACAGGTAATGGGCCTCGATGACCTCGAACGCCTTGTTCATCAGCGTAGCTGAGTCCACCGTAATCCTGGGCCCCATTCTCCAAGTGGGATGATTGAGGGCCTGCTCAGGGGTAACCTTGGCCAGATCGGCCAGGTTCGTATGCCGAAAGGCCCCTCCCGAAGCAGTGATAATCAGTTTCGAGACCTCCGATTCCTCACCTCGGAGGCACTGCCAGATCGCGTTGGGCTCACTGTCTACTGGGAGGATCGAAACACCGTGCTGGCGAGCGTGGCGCATTACCATCTCGCCGGCCATGATAATGGTCTCCTTGTTCGCTAGAGCGATATCTTTCCCCGCCTCGATTGCGGTAAATGTGGGGCCGAGGGCTACGTCGCCAGCTGTCGCGGTCACGACCAGGTCCACATCGGGGTCGACGACCATTTCCTCGATCGTGCAGCCCATCGCACCGTGAGATAGCACTGCGGCCTTTTCGCCGGCAGTACCCTGACACGAAACCAGTTTGGGCCTGAACTCCTCGACCTGGGACTGCAGGACGGACAGGTTCCGATTGGCTACCAGGCCTACTACCCGAAAGTGGTTGGGAAAGGTGCGCAAGACGTTCAGCGTCTGAGTGCCGACGGACCCTGTTGAGCCCAGTATGGCCAAGCCTTTGGGATTACTGTTCATATCGCAAAATAGTATACGACGACCAGATTCGGAACAACTGAGTCTAGCCGGTCCAGCACACCGCCGTGGCCCGGTACGGTCTTCCCGGAATCCTTGACTCCGCCGATCCTCTTGAGACTCGACACCAGCAAGTCGCCGGCCTGTCCCGCAACCCCGAGTACGCCGCCGAGTACGTATGGCTCCCAGGCGGCGTGATCGATGTCCAGAACGAAAATGGCGACGACGCAAGCTGAGATAGCGCCGGCGAGTCCTGCGATCGCACCTTCCCACGTCTTCTTCGGGCTGATCGATGGGGCCAGAGGTCTGGACCCGAAGGCTCTTCCGACAAAGAAGGCCGCAGTATCGGCAGCAAACGTGACGAAGAGCAACAGGAGTACCCATTCCATGCCTTGGTCCAAGTCCCGCAACAACACCGCGTGCGACAACAGCCCTCCGGTGTACAGAGCGGCGCCTGCGGTGACTCCGATTCCGGCGAGCAGAGTACCCGAGCCATGGCACCACAACATTGACGCCATCAGCGTGATCGACGCCAGTGTCACAATCGGGTAGACCGCACGGGCGTCCGACTGGTCACCCGAGATAAGCTGCGCCACGAGAACGAGGGCTACCGCCCAGACGACGGCAACCGGGGTTATCGGCCTGTCCCCCCAAGCCCGGCCGATTGAGCACAGCTCGATCGTTGCGACGACCGCCAGCAGTCCTACAAGGACCGTGAACGAAGGGCTTCCCAGCCACACCAACAGGAGGAGGAGTGGTATGCCTGCGGCCGCTGTTGCGACCCTCGCGGTCATACTGCGCCTGTCAGTTGCGTCAACATGAGCCCGCTTCTGGGCGAGGAGGTGGCGTCACAAGAGTCAACGTTAGAAGGACACGGTTAGGAATCGCGTCCGCGTCGCCATTCGGAAATCAGACCGGCGATACGGTCCCGAACCGTCGCTGCCGCCGGCTGAAGGCTTCCAGAGCCTTCCCGACCTCGACCTCGTCGAAGTCCGGCCACAGTACCGAGGTGGCATAGTACTCGGCGTAAGCGGACTGCCAGAGCAGAAAGTTGCTGAGCCGCATCTCTCCGGCGGTCCGGATAACCAGGTCCGGGTCGGGTATGTCTCGGGTGTATAGATATCGCTGGAACACGCTCTCCGTTAGCTGCTCTGGCCCTACGCCATCGGCCATGAGGCTACGGACGGCGTCGAGAATCTCCGCCCGTCCGCCATAATCAAAAGCCCCGCTCAACGTTATGCCGGTGTTGTCCCGGGTCAGCTCCACTGCTTCCTGGATGGCTTGTCGAAGCTCGGGCGACAGGCGGTCGAGACGGCCCAGGTGTTTGATTCGCACACCCTCCTCGTGAAGACTTTGTGCCTCACGAACTATCACCTCGCGGAGGATGTCGAGAAGGAAATGGACTTCCTCATCGGGTCTCACCCAGTTCTCGGTTGAGAAGGCGTACAGGGTTAAGAAGTTGACCCCGGAGTCGGCGAAGGCCCTGATGATGCGCCGCAGGTTTTCAGTACCCGCGCGGTGTCCGTCCGACCTTGACTGTCCTCGACTCTCCGCCCAGCGGCCATTTCCGTCCATGATGATGGCGACGTGGCCCGGCGGCCTAGACGATCCCTCGTGATGGGACTGGTGTAGAGCGACGCTGGACTCGTCGCCGTTTTCCGACGGTCCCCGACTCAAACCTCCATCACCTCGGCCTCCTTGTCCCGGCCTACGGCGTCCATCTGTTCGATATGCACGTCCGTCAGCTTCTGGGACTGCTCTTGAGCGAGGCGGCTATCGTCGCGCGACAGCTCCTTTGACTTCTCCATCTGCCGGATCTGATCGACGGCGTCGCGCCTAATGTTGCGGACTGCCACGTGGGCGTCTTCGACCTTGCGTGCAACAAGTCGCACGAGTTCTTTGCGGCGCTCCTCGGTCGGCGTCGGAATGCTGATGCGTATCACGGTCCCGTCGTTGTTGGGGACCAGCCCCAATTCCGACTTGAGGATGCTCTTCTCGACCTCTTTCAGCGCCTGCTTGTCCCAAGGCTGAATCATCAAAAGCCTTGCTTCGGGGACCGATATAGCTGCCATCTGGCTCAACGGCGTAGGGACTCCATAGTAGTCCGCCATCAGGTTTTCGATCAGGGCAGGCGTAGCGCGGCCTGTTCGGACGGAGGCTAAGTCGCTCTTGAGAGCCTCCACGGACTTGCTCATCCGGGCGCTTGTCTCCGACAGTACCTCTTGCTCCGTCACCATGGTTAAGCTCCGCTTCTGCTGCCTGGCTCGGCAGCAACTAGTGACCCGAGCTGTTCTCCCTTGATTATCCGCTCGATATTTCCGGCGACAAAGACGTCGAACACGACGATCGGCAGGTCGTTCTCCATGCAGAGGGAGAGAGCCGTCGTATCCATTACGCCGAGTCTCTTTTCCAACGCCTCGCGGTAGGTAAGGGTATCGAATTTCGTCGCGTCCGCGTGTACGTTGGGGTCCGATGCGTAAACGCCGTCCACGCCGTGCTTGGCCATTAAGAGCACGTCGGCGTCGATCTCCATGGCGCGTAGTGCTGCAGCTGTATCAGTCGTCATAAAGGGATTGCCCGTGCCGGCCGCGAACAGGACGACCCGGCCCTTTTCAAGGTGCCGGATTGCACGCCGCCTAATGAATGGCTCGGCGACTGCGGTGACGTCGAGGGCGCTCTGTGTGCGGGTCGGAATATCGTGGTTCCGCTCAAGGGCATCTTGAAGTGCTAGAGCATTAATGATCGTGGCCAGCATACCTGCCTGGTCGGCCGTCGTCCTGTCCATGCCCCAGGATTCGGCTTCGCTCCCCCGCCATAGGTTCCCGCCGCCCACTACGACCCCCAACTCGACACCGAGACCACGGACCGCTGCAATCTGGGAGGCCATGTAGCCTACGGCGGCGGGGTCTAGCCCGTACCCAAGCTTGCCTTTGAACGACTCTCCGCTAAGCTTGAGCAGGACTCGGCTGTACTGGACACCGGTCATTGGCAGAGCCCGTTACTCCCCAAGGGAGAATCGGGTGAATCTACCGACTCTTACGTTCTCTCCCAGCCGACCCACGGCCTGATCGACAAGTTCTCGCATACTCAGGCCAGGGTCCTTGATGAAGGCCTGTTGCATCAGGCAAGTCTCTTGCGGGTTGCTGTCATCGCCTTCAGGAATTTCCGAACTGTCGACGTAGGTCGGGGCCATCGCGGCAACCTGCATCGCTACGTCGTGGGCCAGTTGTCGGAAGTCGTCGGTTCTCGCTACGAAATCGGTCTCGCAATTGAGCTCAATCATAGCTCCGATGCGGCCCCCGCTGTGTATGTAGGACTCAACGAGCCCGTCGCTGGTGGCGCGGGATGCCTTCTTGGCAGCGCTTGCCATTCCCTTTTTGACCAGGTACTGTTGCGCCTCATCCATATTGCCGTCCGTTTCCTGGAGGGCACGCTTGCAGTCCATGATCCCGGCACCCGTCAACTCACGGAGCGCCTTTATGGCGTCTACGCTTACTTCCAAGGTCACTTCCTAAGCCGTCTCTGGCGCCGCCGCTACGACCTCGGCGGTTTCGACCTCGGTGACCTCGACTTCAGCAGGTCCAGCCGCTGGAGCCCCGTCGTCTGACGATTCCGTCTCCTCGTCGCCCGTTACTTCCACACTGGCTACGATTTCGGCGGTCTCCATCTCGATCAGGTCCCCCGATGATGTACCTTCGCCGACCTCTTCCGCCTCCAGTGACATCCGGCGATTATTGCCATCCAGGATCGCGTCGGCGATGCGGCCGGTAACCAGTCTAATGGACCTGATCGCGTCGTCGTTGCCCGGTATCGGGTAGTCGATGTCGTCGGGGTCACAATCGGAATCGACGAGGGCCACTACCGGAATGCCAACACGTTTGGCCTCGGCGACCGCAATGGCTTCCTTACCGACGTCTATTATGAAGAGCGCACCCGGCATCTCGGTCATCTCTTTGATGCCGCTCAAATAGCGGTTGAGCCTTGCGATCGTGTACTCAAGCTTCAGGGCTTCCTTCTTCGTAAGGAGCTCGAACTCGCCTTTGGCCTTGCGAGTCTCGAGTTTCACCAAATGATCAATCCGCGACTGAATGGTCTTGAAGTTGGTCAGCGTGCCGCCGAGCCACCGGGTTGCGATGTAGAAGGCGTCGCTTCGCTCGGCCTCAGCCAGAATCGTGTCCACGGCCTGCTTCTTAGTACCCACCATCAGGATCTTCTTGCCGGACGCCGCCACGTCGCTGACGAACGCGTGCGCCTCGTCCAGCTTGCGCAGGGTCTTCTGCAGGTCGATGATGTGGATGCCGTTTCGATGCGCGAATATGAACTGGCGCATCTTGGGGTTCCAGTTCCTCTTCCTATGGCCGAAGTGAACCCCTGCTTCCAGCAAGGACTTCATCGTCACCGCGGGTGATATCGCTGCGCCGTTATTTTCTGTCGTAAGTGTGTCCTGCATTCTCTCCCCAAGCACTAATTCAGGGCCTGAGCCTATACGGCTCGGCCTTCCAGACATCGGCGCAGTATAGCATAGTGCAAAAACCCCCAGCAACTCCGAACGGGCGTGTAGACCACCTCAACTAGGTTCGGGGCGGCAGGCCTGTGATATAATTCCGGCGTTGCGGAGAAGTGGGGATATAGCTCAATTGGGAGAGCGCGGCGTTCGCAATGCCGAGGTTGGGGGTTCGAGTCCCCCTATCTCCACCAGCAAGGCACAGCCCTAGACCCTTCCCCAAGGTAGATCAGCCCTCGCGGCGCGTCCCACTGGCTGCGGTGGGGCCGAACTCTTGCCCAGCCCTCCAGTTGCGCGCACTTCGTTTCGGCCTGACCCGACTCCTCATACGTGCAAGATGGCGTGTACAAAGGACACGAAGCGCTGGCGCAGCACCGTCGCGCGTACCGCACCGCCGTGTAGTAGCGAGTTCGCGATGCCGGTCAAGCCCCCTACACCCATCACTCCGGGCATCAACCATGCCACCGTCACGAGTCTCAGCATTGACGACAGCAAGAACAGGGTCAGCAACTGGTTGGAGAACAGTGTAGGCACGTGCGCGGCGATAGCGCTGCCGATCAATGCGCCGGCGAACATCCCAGCCGATGCGACGGCGTTAAAAGTCCCAACGGCGGCCGGCCGCTTCTCCTTATCCGAGTTTTCCAGAACGAAGTTGTATGAGGAAATGCCCCACCCCGCGCTCGTCACGCCGATTATCCCGAAGATCAGGAACAGGTACCACATCTCTCCCGATGCCAGAAACAACAGCGGGTGCAACCCGATAAGCGTCGCTGAGATGGCCAGGACCAGGCTAGTGCCCTTGAAGTCGACCAGGCGCCCCCACAGAGAGTTCGCCGCAATGGCTGTAAGACTCGACACGACTCCCATGCCAACGAACCAACTGTAAGACACATCGAGTTCTCTCAGAAGGTAGACCGCCATGAAAGGGGCGGATATTCCGATAGAAATGTGAAAAGCCAAGTTGAGGCCGTTGTATCTGCCCAGCGTCGTCTTTCCCAGGTTGGTCATCTGCTTCCAGGGACTGTCCCCAGCATCGATGGTAAGCTCTGGGTTAGGGTCTACGACGCGGGAGAGAATGACTGCCGAGACCACTCCGGCGACCACCGCAACCGCGAACACTGACACGAAGCCCCACATGACCTTCTCGCCCAGACCGTCCAGCAAGAACGCGCCCGAGAGCCCGACAGTCAACCCTACCCCCGTCAAGATGGAGCTCCTAAGACCCAGGAATCTCCCGCGCCGCCCGACGGGCACCAGGTCGGCCACCAGACTGCCCCAGGCCGGCAAGCCAAGGTAGGTCAGCGCAAAGGCAAAAGACCCCAGTAGAATCAGCGCCCACACCCTGGCGTCTGATGGTATGACTGGGATCAATGCCAGGAACAGAAAAGGCACGGCGCTCATAAGCGCTGCGGCAACCAGCATTCGCTTTCGTCCGCCAAGCACTCCGATGAGCCTCGCCGAAGAGAGCTGCGACACCGCTAACAGTAAGTGACTCACCGCCGACAAGATACCGACCTGCATCGTAGACGCGCCAAGGAAAATAGCAAATGCGGTGGTGAAGCGCTCCTGGACCCCGATCGAAACCGCCGCTGTGCCCGCCTCGGCCAGGATCAGGCGTGCCCCGCGGTCCCTGTCCGCGCTCCGGTACCCGTCGGCCACGACAGATCTCGCCTCGTCGCTCATCGAACATGTACCTCGAAATCCCGATCATTGAAAGTCCCTCAGGGACACTGTCTCTGAGGGACCTGCCTACGGACGTTTCATGAACTAAATCTCTCGAAACGTAATTACATAAATATAGCACGAACCGATCTGTGTCAAGGGCTTCACGGGCCGATTTTGGCCATGGGATTATAGATACGGATGGTGAATGGGGTTTGCAATGGCTCTGGTGGAAGTGATTACTGGCCGCCCGGTGTAGGAAACGAGCGACGCAGGCGGCTCAGTAGCCTGTAACAGCCGGAACGGCAGCCACTTGTCGATGCGACGGCCACAACACCCATGTCATTCCGAGGAGAGACGACGAGGAATCTAGAGCCGTTGTCTATCTAACGTCCTAGATTCTTCGCCAGGGCGCTCAGAATGACGTGAGGTCTGCCCCGCGCCCTCGAGACATGCTGGCGACTCCACAGTATAGGTCCTCCCCCCCACCCGTCGTTCCCGCGAAGGCGAGAACCCATCACCACACCCATTGACAGTACAGCACAGATGTGCTGTACTGTATCCAGTGAGGGACTGACCCCGCCGGGTTCGTCCCTTTTTCTTTTTACCCGGCCCACGAAGGAGAGGAACAGAATGGAACAAAACGGAATACCCCTACGCACGCGCGATACCGGACCGGACGCACAGGGCTTCGGTTGCGAAGATACTCACGAGGCGACCACCGCGTCCATGACTCCCAAACAGCTCGCCGCCCTTCCCTACCTCGTCGCGGCCCCCAACCTCTCAAAAGCACTGGAACTCGCCGAGATCGGACGCACGACCTTATATCGTTGGATGAAGGACGACGACTTCAGGGCCTCACTCCGACGGCTCCGAGAGGAGGCCTCTGACCTCGCCCGCACCGAGCTCCGAGGTCTAATGCTCAAGGCCGTCATTGCCCTCGCCGAAGACCTCGACGGTCCCAGCTCCCCAGTCAGAGTCCGTGCCGCCCGCGTCGCAATCGACGCCTGCTTCAGGGCCGACGATGGTCGAGACGTGCAGAAGCGCCTCGACCTCCTTGAAGACGCGTTCGCCCTCAGCAGATAGCTGGCCCGCCCAACCATGACCCACTCTCTAAGAAGACTCGAACGCGCACTCGTGCGAGAGCGCGTCGATCTTATCGTTACCGCCGTCGTAAACGACTTCCTTGACCGGTGGAGCCGGGCCCTTGCCGACGGCTGGCCCACTCCGCCGGTCCTCGACTTTTCACTCGCGCTGAGCAGGGCCGGGGTCCATCCCTTCCGCTGTCCGGGGGTCACCAACTACCTTGCGGACTGCGCCCGCGAGCAGACCTTGCCCGACGCCGACCGCCTCGTGCGAATCCTGCTGCCGCAGAAACTCCCGTGATATGCCGAGCATCGATCGCCCGTGGCCGTCCTTGGCCCCTACGCCGCGGTCATGCCGCCGTCTATGACCAGCTCCGCGCCGGTGACGAAGGACGACTCATCCGAGGCCAGGTAGAGGATGCCCGTGGCGACCTCGTCGGCCGTCGCCAGCCGCCCCATCGGCACCACGGCCAGACGTGCCTCAATCGACTCCGAGCCGGACTTAAATCGCCCTTCCGTGAGCGGGGTCATGGCAAATCCTGGATGCACCGAGTTCGCCCTGATCCCCTCCTTGGCATACTGGACCGCCGTAGCCTTAGTGAACAGGCGCACGGCTCCCTTGGCAGCGTGGTAGGCCGTCGACGTCGGGCTCCCCACTAGACCGTAGATCGACGAGATATTGACGATCGACCCACCGCCCGTCTTGCGCATCTCTGGAATGACCTGTCTGGTCCCCAGGAATGCCCCTTTGGCGTGAACGTCCATCTGTCCGTCCCAGACCTCGATCGACAAGTCCTCGACCCGTTCGAATGCGCCCGTCCCGGCGTTGTTTACCAGTATGTCGAGCTTGCCGTATGCGCGGACCGTTGCCTCGACGACGGAAGCCCACTCCGCTTCGTCCGTCACATCCAGGTGCAGGAACATGGCCTCGGCGCCCGTCTCCTTTATCCCTGCAGCCGTCCGCCGACCTGGCTCTTCGGCGACATCGGTGACGACGACCTTCGCGCCTTCGCGAGCGAATAGACGGGCGCTGGCGCCGCCAAATCCCATGAGCTCGCCCTCAATGCCGAACGCGGCACCCGTAATCAGCGCGACCTTACCTTCAAGCCGCATCCTGCTCCTCCTTGGCACAAGTGATTTGGCGCGATTATACATCGCGTCTTCTCGCCAGTTCCGAGGCTGGTTCGTTGTGGCCTCCTATAGGCCATGCTAGAATCCGGCGGGAATCCAGCGGTTGATGACTTGACCAAGGAGTCATTCACATGACATTGCCGCCGCGCCTCAAATTTGGGACATTCCTCGCACCTTTCCACTGGCTCGGCGAGAACCCGACGCTGGGACTCGAGCGAGACCTGGAAACGCTCCAGTGGCTCGACCATCTCGGGTACGACGAGGCCTGGATAGGCGAGCACCACAGCGCGGGATGGGAGACCATCGCTTCGCCCGAGCTGTTCATCGCCACCGCCGCCGAGCGTACAAAGCACATAAAGCTCGGCACCGGCGTAGTGAGTCTCCCATACCACCATCCGCTGATGGTCGCCAACCGTATGGTTCAGCTCGACCACATTACCCGTGGCAGGGTGATGCTCGGTGTCGGGCCGGGTGCGCTTGTGTCTGATGCCTACATGCTGGGAATCGACCCGCCGACTCAGCG
>JAQBTI010000320.1 GCA_027624995.1 Chloroflexota bacterium | reverse complement strand
TAGACGGGTCCAGCACTAGTCGTCGCTGACGCCGTGCCCCTTCAAGTAGTCGATCGCGAGTTGCACCGTTGTGATTCCCTCGGCATCCTCGTCCGAGATCTCCACGGCGTTGTCGTCCGTGCTGAATTCCTCCTCAAAGGCCATGATCAAGTCGACCAGGTCCAGTGAGTCGGCGTTCAGGTCCTCGGAGAATGAGGCTTCAGGCACGACCTCAGATGCATCGACGCCCAGCTTGTCGGCAACGACCGTTTGTACTCGATTGATAATCGCCAATTGTGACCTCCAGAATATTCTATCAGTGACTATGCAGGCGGTTCTTCGCGCTCGGCCATGACCGAGCCAAGCACGCCATTTACGAACCCTGGGGCTTTGTCGGAACCGAATCGCTTGGCCAGCTCGACCGCCTCGTTGATAGCTACCTTCGGCGGCGTATCCCCGCCGATCATCATCTCGAAGATCGCGATCCTCAACACGTTCCGGTCAACCAAGGCCATCTGAGCGACTGGCCACGCCGACGCGTACTTCGCAATCATCTTATCGATTTCGTCCCGATTTGCAAGTACGCCATGGACGACATCACGAGCAAACGCGTTATCGGGTTCAGCGAGGCCGAGGGCGTCCAGCCGATCTTCGAGGGCGCGCTCGTAATCATGCCGCACAGCATCGGTCTCGTAAAGCACCTGCAAGACTGCGGCCCGGATGCGTCTTCTGACAGACGCCACTGCTGTTTCCGGCATTAGACTCAGGCGGCGGACCAGGTGATCAGTTCCTGTGGAGACTCAGGATCGAGTCGAAGTCGCCGATGCTGGTGATATTCACCCCGCGGTCGATGCGCTTGACCATTCCGCTGAGGATCTTGCCGGGGCCCACTTCGATAAAGCTCGAGACACCTGAGCCCACCATGTAATCGATGGACCGTTTCCACTGGACACAAGCGGAGATCTGCGAAATTAGCTCCTGTTTTACGCTGTCTGCCGTTGTCAGTGGCTCGCCTGTGCAGTTGGCGATGATGGGGATTTCAGGGTCTTTGAAGTTGAGTTGGTTGATAGCCTCCACCAGGCCCGCCTTCGCAGGCTCCATGAGGCCCGAGTGGAATGCACCGGACACGTGCAAAGGGATTACTTTCTTTGCGCCTCGTGCGGACGCCAGGTCGAGCGCTCTGGCGACCGCCATTCGTTCTCCACTGATAACGATCTGCTCAGACGTGTTGACGTTGGAGACGTAGGTACCGGTCTCCCTCGTAATCTCGGTGATCGTCATCTCGTCGAGTCCGAGTATCGCGGCCATCGTACCGGGGTTCTGCTCACATGCCTCTTGCATAAGCTCGCCACGTGTGTTGACCAACTTGGTGGTCTCTGATACGTCGAGCACTCCCGCGACAGCAAGCGCCGTATACTCCCCCAGGCTGTGTCCTGCGACCACGGTTGGTCTTGGCACACCTTCTTGGCCGAGGTGCTCCTGCATCGCCTCGACGCAAGCGAGGCTGACTGCCATGATCGCCGGCTGGGCGTTCACGGTCTGTCTTAGCGTGTCCTCCGGGCCGTTGAACAGTAGCTTTGACAGAGGTCGTCCAAGTGCCATGTCGATTGTATGGAACACCGACCGTGCCGCTGGGGACTGGTCATACAACTCGCGGCCCATGCCGACGGCCTGGCTACCTTGTCCGGGGAAAAGATACGCCACTGTGGAATCCCGTTTCCCCGACTTTACACTGAGTGTCATGTCTTGCTCCAATTCTCGGAGGAACGAGAGGCGCTACTAGGCCCGATCGGACAGCTCCTCAGCAGAGACGACCTGTCGACCGTTGTAGTAGCCACAGGTGGGACACACGCGATGTGGGAGCTTGGGGTTGCGACATTGCGGACAGTCAGAGAAGCTGGGAACGCTGAGCGATCTGTGGGCCCATCGACCCTTGGCTCGCCTGCGAGAGTGTTTCTTTTTGGGCATTACGCCGGGCATTGGAACTCCTCAGTTGATGAAATGCTTTTGGATTTGTGGACTAGGGCCCGCTCTTGCCGGCCGCCGAGAGGTCTAGAAGCGGCCCCCAGCGATTGTCGCTGGCAGCCTCACCACACTCGCAGGCCATCTCGTTACGATTGGCCCCACATGTGGGACAGATTCCCGCACAGTCCGCGCGGCAGATCGGTTTCATTGGTACACTCATAACCGCGTACTGCCTGATGGCGTCGCGCAAGTCTAAAGTATGGTGGCTGTCTATGTAGAAGCTCTCGGATTCCTCCTCTGATAGACGGAACACCGCGCCTGTAACTATGTCTGCGGTCGGTAGGTACTCTTCCTCAATCTCGATGCGAACTGGCTGATCGCCCTCGTTAAGGCAACGGCTACATTCGCTGAGGATCGTCGTCTGGAGAACTGCCCTAACCCAGATCCCGTCCGGCGTCCGGAGCAGATTTGCGGTTCCGCTGACCTGGCTGACCGGCCTCCCTTCGAACAATAACAGAGGGTCGTCAATCTCGACTGTGCGTCTAGCTCCAGCGGGCTCCTTGAGTAGTTGAGAGACGTTGAAGTACATCCCAATCCCCCGGTTCAACCGCTCGCATGCCACCACACACCCAGTGAATTGTAGGAAAGGGGCAAATTTGTGTCAAGTTTCACATAGGTGCCTATTCCGGACTTTCGTTCGGTCTGCCGCCGTTTCTAGAAGCCGGCCGACTTGTCGACCGTGTATACGAAGGCTTCGTTCGCAAGGAATCGCCTGAGGTTCTCCTTGAAGATGTCCCGTCTCTCCGCAACCAGTGTCGGTGTCATTGCGGACGCATGTGGAGACAGAATTACGTTCTTCATGTCCCACAGTGGACTGGAATCGGGAAGAGGCTCCACTGTCGCCACGTCAAGACCTGCCCCATCGATCCGTCCCGAGCGAAGCCCGTCGATTAGCGCCTCCTCGTCGATAATCCCTCCGCGGGAAACGGCTATTACGCGCGCTCCCTCCTTGAGCAGTCCAACGCGGCGCGGGTCGATCAGGCCCCGAGTCTCGGAGGTCAGCGGCGCCGTGATGACGAACCAGTCGGAGATCGAAAGTAACTCGTCGAGCTTTTCCAGGCCCCAGACCTCTTTGACAACCGGGGGAGCCGGCCGCGGGTGCTTGTCAACGGCATAGACGTTCATGCCGAAACCGTGGGCCCGCCAGGCGACCGCCGTCCCGATATCGCCTAAGGCGAGTATGCCCATCGTGGTCCCATTGAGATTGGACTGCCTTTTGTCGTACTTCGCCAAGTCCCACTTATGTTCGCGCTGGTCGTCCCACATCTCGTTGAGCTTGTGTGCCAAAACGACGACCATCCCCATGACATGGTCGGCCATCGGGGCGGCGTGAGGTCCTCGGCAGTTGGTGACGACTACATCGCTGTCCACGACCTCGGGAATCGCCATGAGCGGATCGACGCCGGTACCGACATTCTGTATCCACCGCAACTTATCGGCAGAGAGAAACACTTCGCGGGTCGGATTCCCGCAAAAGACGTCGGCCTCTTTGATATTGGC
>JAQBTI010000319.1 GCA_027624995.1 Chloroflexota bacterium | reverse complement strand
AGTAGTACTTGGTGCTCGTGTAACAGTCCCCGCCACACCCGCAACGGCTGCGACCCAAATCACTACCCCTAGGGAGGACATCCATATTGTTGAAGTTGAAGCTATTGGTGTTTTTGGCGGTAATCATGGCGATATCGGTGCCGTACGCCGTGACCAACGCCCAGGCGGTGGCGATAATAGTTGTAACCGATCACGCCGAGTTGGGTAACATCATTACGGACGAGACCGGCCGTACGCTGTACCTTTTCACGAACGACGAGCGAGGCAAGTCCAACTGTTCCGGCGGCTGCGCCACCGCATGGCCGCCGCTCACGGCAACGGGCGATCCCGTTGCAGGCGATGGCATAACCGAGTCGCGTCTGGGGACCACGACCCGAGACGACGGCTCAACCCAGGTTACGTACAACGGCTGGCCCCTTTACTACTTCGCCAACGACGCAGCTCCTGGCCACGCCAACGGCCAGAATCGTGGAGACGTCTGGTACGTCCTTTCGAGCCACGGCGGCCCGGTCCAGAACAACGCCCCTGTGAGCCTCACAGAGAACGCAACTCTCGGCAGCATCCTCACCGAGACCAGTGGCCGAACGCTCTATCTATTCACGAATGACGAGCGGAATGTGTCGAACTGCACAGGCGGATGCGCCGGTGCCTGGCCGCCTCTGGTGACTATCGGCGACCCCGTCGCCGGTGAAGGCGTCGCCGAAGGGCGCCTCGGGACCATCACTCGTGAAGACGGCTACACACAGGTCACCTACAACGGCTGGCCACTCTACTACTTCGCCAACGACGCAGCTCCCGGAGACTCCAACGGCCAGGACCGTGGGACCGTGTGGTTCGTAGTCTCGGGCGACGGAGGAGCCATACAGACCAGTCCTACAGTGAACGTTTCGGAGGTCGCCGGGCTCGGCTCGATTCTTACCGAGACCAGCGGGCGGACTCTTTACATGTTCGTCCCGGATGAGCCCAACAAATCGAACTGCAATGGCCCGTGCGCTCTTTCCTGGCCACCGCTGAGGACAATCGATGCTCCCACAGCGGGCGACGGTAGCGACTCCGATCTGATCGGGACCACCACCCGGGACGACGGCTCCAAGCAGGTCACCTACAACGACATGCCCCTCTACTACTTCGCAAATGACGCGAGGCCCGGCGACACAAATGGTCAGAATCGTGGCGAAGTCTGGTTCGTTGTAGCACCGGACGGCACCGCGATAATGCCCGAGGCGCCGGAGTTGCCGGTTACCGGCGACCCTATGATAACGACGATGGCGCTCGCCGGCCTGATCGGGGCGATGCTGCTGCTGTCTTCAGGCGGGGTGGTCCTCGTACGCTCGAGGGCCCGCAAGTAAACCTAGTTCGTTCCTGAACAAAGGCTGAGACTCCCTGCATTACCCTGCGGGGCGTCTCTTGCCGATTGACAAGCTTTGCCTCGATGCATACACTCGCCAGCCAGCGAATTGCACAGGAGGGCCAACGTGTTCGATACGCTCATAGCTAATGGAATGGTGGTCGACGGCACCGGTAGGCTGCGCTACGAAGCCGACCTGGGGATCAGCGGCGGCAAGATAGCGGCGATCGGCAAGCTCGAAGACTCCGAGGCCGCCCGGGTCATCGACGCAACCGGGCTCATCGTCGCCCCGGGCTTTATCGACATGCACACGCACTCCGACCTCTCGCTGCTGGACGACCCGGGCGGCGAGAGCAAGGCCCACCAGGGCGTCACGACCGAGGTCACCGGCAACTGCGGGGAGTCGCCGTTCCCGGTGGGGCCCGGACCAATCAGGGCAATGGAACTGGCGCCGGGGTCGACCATCGTCGAGGACTGGACAGACCTCGACGGCTGGGCCAACCGGATGAACTCCAACGGCATCAGCATCAACGTAGCGCCACAGGTCGGCCACTCGGCGGTCCGCAAAGCTGTCGGGCTGACCGAGGACCGCCGACCCACGGAGGACGAGCTTCGAGAGATGCGCAGGCTCGTGGCCGAATCCATCGAGCAGGGCGCGTTCAGCTTCTCGACCGGCCTGACGGTCTGGCCGTCCATGTTCGGCGACACCGACGAGGTCGCCGCCCTGGCCGAGGCCGCCTCCGGGTTCGAAAACGCCTTTTACGTCTCCCACGCTCGGCTCTGGGCCGGGAACCACGTCAAGGCAGTGGAGGAGGCCATCGAGATCGGGCGTCGCGCGGGTCTCCCCGTCCAGTACTCTCACATGGCGATCATCGACCCACGAGCATACGGTACCGGCCAGGACATGGTCGGACCCATCGAGCGGGCCAGGGCGCAGGGGCTGGACGTTACCTACGATATGTACCCCTACACGGCGGCCGGGTCGCACCTCTCTCAGAACGTGCCCACCTGGCTTCAGGCTGGTGGCAACGACGCGATGGTCCAAAGGCTTCGAGACCCTGAGCAGCGCCGGCGGGCCCTGGAGGAGACCAAGCTGGGCCACTTCGGAGGCCTGCCGTGGAAATTCGACACCATAGTCATCTCCTATCTGCAGACCGAGGAGAACCAGGGCCTGATCGGCAAGACGGTGGACGAGATCGCGCGGGAGCGTGAAGAGGACCCCCACGAGACCTATCTGTGGCTCATAGAAGTCGAGGAAAACCACGTGGGCGCCGTCGTACACAACCGCGTCGAGAGCGACATACGGTTCTTCATGTCGCACCCACAGGCGATGATAGGCTCGGACGGGAACGCCATCTCCCCTACGGGAGTCTCCGCCGGAGAGCGGCCGCACCCGCGCTACTACGGCACCTATCCTCGTATCCTGGGCCAGTACGTCCGGGAGCAGTCGCTGATCTCGCTGGAGACGGCCGTGCATAAGATGGCAGGCCTACCCGCCGATAGGCTGGGGCTACGCGATCGAGGCCGTGTAGAGGAGGGCCTTATCGCCGACCTCGCGGTCTTCGACCCGGCGACCGTGATCGACCGCGCCACCTTCGAGGAGCCGCATCAGCTTGCGGCCGGCGTGCCGCACGTACTCGTCAACGGAGAGCTAATCGTCCACAACGGCAACCACACCGGCGCCCGACCCGGCCGGGTTCTCCGCCGGGGTGCGTAGGCTCCCTCCCCCCGACGCCTGCAAGCCGCTCCGCCCCTCAACATGTCATTCTGAGCGCAGCGAAGAATCTGGAGCGGAGGGGGCCAACCGGCGTGCCGATGACAGGCCAGGCACTTACTCGGACACTTCGCTCAGTCTCAACTCAACCACTCCCACCGGTCCCGCTCACGAACTCCCCGACCACCCGGTTGAACCTGTCCGCTTCTTCGTAAACAGACCGCGCCCACCGGTCTCGAAGACCTCCACCGGCGTTTCGGCTTTTCCTTGTAGGGGCTACCCGCTGGGTCGCCTTGCGTGGCAAACGCTGCCCCCTAATCCTATCCCCGATCCAGGCCTATAGCACGATCTTGCTATCACCCTCGGAAATCGCTCAGTGAGGTTACGTCAATAGGTGTGTAAACGACATCAGGCGGCGACCTCCTCAACGATAGCCTCGATGGCC
>JAQBTI010000318.1 GCA_027624995.1 Chloroflexota bacterium | reverse complement strand
CTGGATCCGCTGTCGTTCGCCCTCGGTGACCTTTATGTCAACGCGGACGGTGTCGCCGGGCCGAAAATCCTGGACTTTCGGGTTAGGCTCGAGTTTTATCAGATGATGGGCGTCCATTGATGGGTCCCCGATGCATGGATTGGTGATTTGTGCCGATACATTCTATGGGCAGCAGGCGTAGGGATGCAAGGAGAGAAGGGTTTTGGGGCAATGGGTTTTGGGGATGTGAGTGCTTGTCCGTCTGTCGCCTTTTCCTTTCAATGACGTGCTGGTAGGCTGCGGATGCGGCCCGCTGCGCGTGCAAGGAGGTAAAGGAAATGCCCGAGGCGCCGGACCTAGTAGTCATTAAGGAGTTTCTAGCTGAGCATATTGTTGCCGAGGAGGTTGTCTCAGCACGGGTACTCAAGCCGAGCGTCGTCCGGTCGCTGGCAGGCGATTTTCAGGACGACATCCAAGACAGGACGGTAGATGTTGTGGACCGGCGTGGGAAGTGGCTCATCTTCAGGCTGTCCGGAGCACGACTGATACTCATCAATCCGATGCTTACGGGCGCGCTCCAGTATTGCGGGCGGCGCGAGAGGGTGTTCAATCGGACCTGTGTCATCCTGGAACTTGTCAACGGTTGGGACCTTCGGTACGTCGACGACAAGCAGATGGGGATGGTCTACTACGTCGCCGAAGACCAGCTTGAAGAGGTGCCGAGGATCGGCGAGCAGGGGCCGGATGTGCTGGACGAGTTTTCGTTCGAGTCGTTCCAAGAAAGGCTGCGGAAGTCGCCCGGCGAGATCAAGGGGATCTTGACCAGGGGAAAAGTGATCTCCGGCATTGGCAATGCCTACGCGGATGAGATTCTGTTCGAAGCCCAGGTGTACCCTTTCCGCAAGAGGAAGGCCCTCAGCGTCGAGGAGCAGGGACTCATCTACGAGAAGGCGAGAGAGGTTGTTGAAGAGGCCGTACTGGTTCTGAGGGAGCGGATGGGCGACCGGATGCACAAGAAGGTCCGCGACTTCCTGAAAGTCCACAACAGAGGCGGGCAGCCGTGTCCGCGATGCGGTGGCACGATCAGCCAGCTTACGGCTAACCGGAGGATTACCAGCTACTGCCGGAAGTGCCAGCCGGGGATGCTGATCGGGAGATAGGGGGACCGGATTTCGATTTGAAGGGAGGTTTGACTTCCTGGAGTGGGTCGCCAATAATCGACGCCTTCGGGCTCCATGGACCGCCGTGATTCCACTGGTGGGAGGCAGAAAATGAAAACTGGTGCTGGCCGGCTGCGAATACTCGGGAAAGACGACCCTGGTCGCAAAGATTCAGGAGTGGATATCCGAAACCCTCGGGGGCACGCCGGGTTTGCACGATCACTTCACGATTCCCAATTTGGCCCATCGCGAGCTAACGGACGAAGAGGTTGGGCAGGTGCTGGCATTGAGTGCCGCGCTCAAAGAGGAGTTCCTGCGGTACATCATCTCGTACCATCTATCGCCCAGCTTCCTGTCGGCCCCGGACCACCTGATGGTGGGGTTCCACATCGAGGAGGCGGTATACGCCCCTATGTACTGGGGGTACGGGCAAAAGGGAGAGTACGCGGAGCGGTCGACGCTGGCCAGGTACACGGAGAAGGAGTTGCTGGCGGCCGCGCCGGACACGGTGCTGGTGCTTCTGAAGGCGTCGCCTGACGTGATACGACGGCGGATGAAGGAGAGTCCCCACAGACGTCAGATCATGAAGGATGAGGATGTCGAGCGGTCGCTGGAATTGTTCGACGAGCAGTTCGCGGATACGCTGATACGCAACAAGCTGGAGTTGGATACATCCAGGGCCACGATCGAGGAGACGCTGGCAGAGTTCGTCAGAGGAGTTCTTCCGATGCTGACGGATGCGGACCGCCTTCGGATGTTGACGACGGCGTCGTCGTAGGGCGCGCGTGGGCAGGCACGGGGACCTGCCCTAACGGAAGGCAAGCCGTGGCGAGACGGACCGCGGGTTCTTGTTGCGCGTTTTGCGCGTTGACACTCTCATAGGCGCCATGTATAATCTCGCTTGCTGCCCGTAGGGGAGAGGGATGGTGCGTGCCGCGTACCGTCTGAGTGCTTGTTAATTCTGAGGAGCTGATTTGCCGACAGTCAACCAACTCGTTAGGAATGGCCGGAAGCCGAAGTATAAGAAAGACAAGTCTCCGGCACTCCGCTACCTCTTCAACTCGTTGAAACAACGGGGAAGGTGGGGGCCGGGATCGCCACAGAAGCGTGGCGTATGCCTCCAGGTCAGGACCCAGACCCCCAAGAAGCCCAACTCGGCGCTTCGCAAGGTGGCCAGGATTCGGCTAACCAACGGTATGCAGGTGACGGGGTACATTCCCGGTGAGGGCCATAACCTTCAGGAGCACTCGGTGGTGCTGATAAGAGGTGGGAGGGTTAGAGACCTCCCAGGGGTCAGGTATCACGTCATCAGGGGCACGCTGGACACGGCGGGTGTCGAAGACCGAAAGCAGGGCCGCAGCAAGTATGGGGCTAAGAACACCGGCTAGGCCCGGTAGTTGAGGAATCCAATTGGCACGACGCAGGCGAGCAAAGAAACGGCTCATCCGGCCCGACTATAAGTATCAGAACGTTCAGGTCAGCCGGCTGATCAACCGTGTGATGCAGCACGGCAAGAAGACGACCGCCGAGCGGATCGTCTATTCGGCGTTAACGACGCTGGAGCAGGAGGCGCGGCGTCCGGCCGTCGAGGTGTTCGAGCAGGCCCTCAGGAACACGATGCCGATGCTCGAGGTGAGGCCGAGGCGGGTCGGTGGAGCGACGTATCAGGTGCCGACCGAGGTCCGGCCGGAGCGCCGGTTGACACTGGCGTTGCGGTGGCTCGTCGATGCCGCGCGAGGCAGAGACGGCATCCCTATGTCACAGCGGCTATCGCAGGAGCTTCTCGAGGCGTTTCGTCAGCAGGGGACGGCAGTCAAGAGAAGGGAAGACCTCCATCGCATGGCCGAGGCGAACCGAGCGTTCGCCCACTATCGCTGGTAAGTTCGTAGACGACCCCAATTAGCAGGTCA
This sequence comes from Chloroflexota bacterium, assembly GCA_027624995.1. Taxonomy (GTDB): domain Bacteria; phylum Chloroflexota; class Dehalococcoidia; order Lucifugimonadales; family CATQGZ01; genus CATQGZ01. Next base: position 458 of record JAQBTI010000318.1, on the reverse strand, counting down.
CCGCCTATCATCATGCCCCAAAATACGTCCTTCCGAAATACGCGCAACATCGGGTTCATTGCGCACATCGACGCCGGCAAGACCACGGTCACCGAGCGGGTACTGTTCTTTTCCGGACGCATCCACAAGATCGGCGGCGTGGATGAGGGCACGACGGCGATGGACTGGATGGAGCAAGAACGCGAGCGCGGCATCACCATCACGTCTGCCGCCACGACCTGCGATTGGAACGGCTACAAGATCAACATCATCGATACTCCGGGCCACGTCGACTTCACCGCAGAGGTTGAGAGGAGCCTTCGGGTCCTCGATGGCGGGGTCGTGGTCTTCGACGGGGTCGCAGGCGTCGAACCGCAATCGGAGACGGTGTGGCGCCAGGCCGACAAGTATGAGGTTCCGAGGATCTGTTTCGTAAACAAGATGGACCGCGTTGGGGCAGACCTCCAGCGGACTATCGA
>JAQBTI010000317.1 GCA_027624995.1 Chloroflexota bacterium | reverse complement strand
CCCGGACGCCTGCATCGCCGCGCTCGGCCCCGACGCCATCGACGCGGACCACGACCCCGACCGCTTCGCCTCCCTGCGCGATAGACTCGCTCGGTGCCTCGACGGCGAGACCGTCGACTTCTCAGACGTAACGCTCGACCTCGACGGCGCGCCGCCGTTCCTCCGCGCTGCCTGGGAGGCCTGCCGCTCCATCCCCGCCGGCGAAACACGCTCCTACAAGTGGCTCGCCGCCGAGGCCGGAAGCCCCAACGCCTCCCGCGCCGCCGGACAGTCCATGGCCCGCAACCGCCTCCCCCTCGTCATCCCCTGCCACCGCGTCATCGCCGGCGACGGCACACTCGGCGGCTACGGCAAAGGCAAAACACGGCTGGACCTGAAGCAGAGTCTTTTGGAGGCCGAGGGGGCGATGCATTGACTCTCGACAGGAAGGACTATTGCCCACAACAATCTCCACATTCACGCGGAACACCCCTGGCGTGGTACGTGCAATGGGAAGAATGTCGGCCCAACGTCAAGGACTCGCACTTCCGCAGAACTGCTCCTCTCCGCAAGACGAGCTGGATAAACGTCCAGGGCTCGATTGACGCGAACGATACAATATACGAGTTCACCTATTCGATGGGAGACATGATAGCGGCCGTCGCCGGTGCCGGCCTCACAATAGTGTCCCTCACCGAGTTTCAGGAGTGGAGCAATGGCCGCATCGAGGGGCGCATCGAAGGCGACGAGACGCTGCCGGGCACGTACATCCTTGTGGCCGAGAAAACGAGGTTAGTAACGTGACGTCTATTTCTGCACCGCCTAAAGCCGAGCTCGTTGCTACACCAACGGGTCCTTGGCTCGTCGAGCGCGCTCGCCGTTGCCGCTCGGCTCTCTTGATTGCCAGCCCTTACATTAATAGCGGGCTATTCAACGTTACGAACGCACTTGGCCCGTCGGTGGATGTGAAACTTATTACCAAGACCGACATGCGTGACTTCGCGCTCGGTTCGTCCGACCTGAATACGTTATGCACTTTAGTCGAGAGTGGAACAAGGCTTTTCGCGCTTACCAACCTCCATGCCAAGGTCTACGTCTTTGATTCGACAACGGCTCTTGTCACCTCCGCCAACGCAACCAACGGCGGCTTGTACAACAACTGGGAATGCGGCCTCGGAATTTCTGACGCGGAGACAGTTCGCGCCATTCACAGGTCTGCTATGTCAGGATTCGGTGCGAGGAGACCGCTGAGACCAGTAGACCATCTTGAATTGGCGAGCATTAAAGCTGCTTTGGCATCTCTCAAAATAGTTTTCCCAACCCTGAAGTTGTCAAGCACGAAACCGTCAAATATCATTGATAGTAATCTGCCCGAGTTTACGCTCGTCGAATCGGCGACCCTGCTCGAATCGTTCTCCGGATGGAGGCGGCTAACCCTCCAGGGTGTTCTCGCGGTGTCGCGTGCAACGTTTGTGATGAAAGACTTGTTGGATGTATGTACCCCGTTGGCCCAAGAGCAGTACCCTACAAATAACTTTGTTCGAGCTAAACTGCGCCAACAGCTGCAGGAGCTGCGCGACCTGGGACTTGTAGAATTCCTGGGCAATGGACGGTACAAGAGAACTTTGAACAAAAAATAGGAAGGCACAATACCGATGAGAGTCAATTTACGCTAAGACCTTGAAGTCGAATACTTCGATACTTCTGATGCGGTTTACGCGTTGTCTCTGGCCGAACTGACCGACGAAGTGGTTTACACCTGGCAAACAGCCGGCATTGCCAATCGCGTCAAGAAGGGCATCCACAGGATAAACGCCTTGGGGCTGGTAGTTCTTCCCACGGGCTATCCAGACACAATAATACTTGAGGACGACGAACCTGATGCAGACGATGATGACGACTCAAACGACAATCCGTTTCCACGAAACGATTTCCCCGGATTCATGGAGCAACTCACCATATTTGTGCCCAAGTTGCCGGATGCGCCTTGAGGTCGTTGATGCAGAATCATGGGACGACATCGAAACCCTCCTCACCCACTGCCCCAACACCCGCTGCCCCGTCGGCCAGGTCTCCATCGACCTCGCTACGGCCGGGAACGAGGCATGAGCCCACGGTCCCCATGCAAATCGTAGTCTCGATCCCACACCCCGTCGTCGCATCCGCCGATGTCCTCGCCCGCCAGATCGGGCTCTCACGGAGCGAGCTCATCACCAAAGCGCTTCGGGCATTCATTGAAGAGCACGAACACGACCGCATCCGTGAAAAGCTGGACGAGGTCTACGCCGCCGAAGACTCCACGCTGGATCCCGTTTTGGCCCGGATGCAGTTCCTCTCCCTGCCGCTAGAAGAATGGTAATCATCCACCTCACGCCCCTCTCCACCCCGCATGATCCGCTCAAAACACCTCTTGACAAACCAAGAACACTCGTTCATAATAAGAACTAAGGATCACATCCGCCGACGACGGCACGCACGAGACTAGGCTTCTCTGGTCTCGGGGATCGGCGGTCAACGCCCGGCTGTTCACTGACCACTGTTCGCTGCCTCCAGCCCTGTCCCATTTTTGTTTCAAAGTGTCCTATTTTGTCCCGTACAGTCCCACGCTCAGCTTTGAGCGGTGGAACAAAATGAAACACCGGTGTCCCATTCCCCAAAGCTAAATGCTACAAAACGGTACATTTTGTTACAGCCTTCTTAATTTTCGCCCCTCCCCAAGCTCTAGATCGGCTGGCCCGGCTGCTTGGCTGCGGTCCGCGGTCTGCCGTCCGCGGTCGGCCGCCCCGGCTTGCCTAGACGCCCCACCCACCGGACTACGCCTTGTCGGTGATGTGAGCAACGATACCCGCGCATACACTGGCTGCATAGGCCTGTATTTCGTACACCGACACCCGCGGCGAGGCGGCTCCGTCCCGCGCGGGCCATCGCTGGTTGAAAGGTGGTGCGCAGATGATAGAACGACGCGACGGAATTACCTACTTCCTCGGCCATCCCATGCACGCGATGATGACGGACCTGCCGGTGGCGCTCGTCGCCGTGGCTGTCCTATGGGACATCGCGGCCATCGCAGACTCCGACGGCGTCTGGGCCGACATCGCCTTCTGGACGCTGGCAGCCGGCCTGGGCTTCGGCCTGCTCATCGCAGCCGGCGGCCTGCTGGACTTCTTCGGTCTGGTCGAGCGCGACAGCCCTGCGAAGAACTCAGCGATCTGGCATATGACGGCAATGGTCGTGGTCTTGGCGCTCGTCGGGGCCAGCTTGGCAGTCCGCTACACCGCCGCAGACCCCATCGCCGGAGCCGACAGGATTCTGGCGTACGCCCTGTCATGGGCAGGCGCAGCGGCTCTGGCAGTCGGCGCGTGGCTCGGCGGCGAACTCGTCTACCGCCACGGGATCGGTCAAAAATTCCACGGGCATGAGAACGACGCCCGCAGCACCACCATGAGCCCGGTAGATGACGAGACCTGGCGCGAAGAGCAGATGACTGCCGGCCGTAGGCGCTAGCGCCCAGTGTCCTCTCAAGCAAACCATTGGGCAGGTCTCATTCTGCGCG
>JAQBTI010000316.1 GCA_027624995.1 Chloroflexota bacterium | reverse complement strand
CTGGATATCCGCTTTCAGGAGGACTTTCCAGACAAGATGTTCGTTTATCCCGTCAACCGGGATGCCAAGACACCCGATTTCTTCAAGTTCGCCCAGGTCCCGACCAAGCCAGCGGACATATCCCCGGCGGAGATTGGCGAAAAGCGCGAGCAGTGGATCGACGCCTGGACCAGGGTAGTTCTGCGATAGGTCTTACCCCTTCTCCCTTGACGGGAGAAGGTTGGGATGAGGGTGAAGGGGGGAGTGGGCGCGTTGGACACAGCAAGAAGACTGAGGAAAAACTCAACCGAGGCGGAGAGAGTCTTGTGGAGGCACCTACGAAACCGTCAGCTCGGCGGGTTTAAGTTCCGACGCCAGCAACCATTGGGCAGCTACGTAGTTGACTTTGCTTGTTTCGAGAAGCGTCTGATCGTAGAGGTAGACGGTGGCCATCACGACGAGCAAGCATCTCAGGACGCGAAGCGAGACGACTGGCTGCGGTCGCAAGGATACCGGGTGCTCCTCCGGTTCTGGAACAACCAGATACTGGGCGACGTCGACTCGGTTAAGCAGGCGATATTGGATGCCACGGCAGACCCCTCGCCTTAATCCTCTCCCGCAATGGGAGAGGAGACAAGCCCCCGTCTCCCTTGACGGGAGAAGGTTGGGATGAGGGTGAAGAGGATGGGGGCGTTCCCCGCACGCCGACTGCTGCTCCTGGTGCCTGCGGCCTACTTGGGCCTCTTCTTCCTGTACCCCCTCGGTGCCATCCTGGCACGGAGCCTCGGCGGCGACGCCTTTGCACTGGACCCCTTCAGGTCACTGCTGACCGACTCCTACTACCTGGGTCGCATCTGGTTCACGGCCTGGCAGGCCGCCCTATCTACGGTGCTGACACTTGCAGTCGGACTTCCTGTCGCCTATCTATTCGCGAGTCAAGAGTTCCCGGGAAAGTCGGTCCTCAAGGCAGTGTCCACGGTCCCGTTCGTCATGCCAACAATCGTCGTGGCGATGGGCTTCGTAGCCCTTCTCGGGCCCCAGGGACTCTTGAATTCGACCTTGATGGACCTGTTCGGCCTTGAGACTCCGCCTGTCCGGATTGCCAACACGCTGGCGATCATCCTCTTAGCCCACGCCTTCTACAATTACGCCATTGTCGTCAGGATTGTGTCGGCATTCTGGGCGAACCTGGACCCTCATCTGGAGGAGACCGCGGGAGTGCTAGGAGCCGGACGCGCCAAAACGTTTGTCCACGTGACCCTGCCTCTTCTTCTTCCCGCCATCGCGTCTTCGGCCGCCCTCGCATTCACATTCTCGTTCACATCGTTCGGCGTCGTGCTGATACTCGGAGGGCCGGAATTTGCCACGCTGGAGGTCGCGGTCTACGAGTTGACCGCGAAACTCTTTCGCCTTGAGCTTGCCGGCGCACTATCGATCGTCCAGATCGTGTTCACCTATGCCTTTCTGCTCGTGTACACCAGGTTCCAGGAACGGGCCGCCGTCCCCGTCGGCATCGTCCCCCACGAAGCTACCATGCGCCGTCGGCCGCGCGCCGGTGAGACCGTCCTGGTCGTGGCGGTGTTGCTTGGACTAGTGGTCGTACTATCACCCCTATTGGCCCTTGTCGAGCGAGCGGCCTCATCCGGTGACAGCTACTCCCTCACGCACTTCAGGAGTCTCTTCTCAAACGCGAGAGGCTCTTACTTCTACCTCTCGCCCATCGCCATCGTGTGGAATTCTGTTAGATTCGCCGCAGCGACCATGGTCGTCTCGTTGCTGGTTGGGACCATGTCGGCGTACCTCGTGGCACGGCCGGGCCGGCATCGCTCCGGTATCCTGGACGCCATCTTCATGTTGCCACTTGGTGTCTCGGCGGTGATCATGGGGTTCGGCTTTCTGATTGCTTTCAACAGGCCGCCACTGGACCTACGGGGCTCGTGGGTAATACTGGTAGTTGCCCACTCTCTAATAGCCTATCCATTTGTGATCAGAAGTCTGCTCCCCGTGATGCGAGGGATGCCGGAGCAGTTAAGGGAGTCGGCGGCGGTACTGGGAGCGTCTCCGATCATGACCTTCATCCATATCGACCTGCCCATCGTGGCCCGGGCTCTTGTGGTCGGCGCGACTTTTGCATTCGCCGTGTCGATGGGAGAGTTCGGGGCATCCATGCTGCTAGTGCGGCCCGAATACACGACCATGCCCGTGGCAATCTTTCGCCTGTTATCCCAGCCGGGTGAGACCAATCTAGGTCAAGCCTTGGCGATGAGCAGCCTATTGATGGCGGTGGTGGCGATCGGATTCGTTGCCATCGAGCGGTTCCGTTATCGAGATGTGGGCGGCTTTTGATGCCTCTGCTCGAAGTCTCCGAGGTCACCAAGTCCTTCGGCACCGCCCGCGCCGTGGACAATGTGTCACTGACCGCCGAACGGGGCGAGTTGGTATGCCTGCTCGGCCCCAGCGGATGCGGCAAGACCACGCTGCTCCGGCTCATAGCCGGGCTAGTCGAGCCGGACCTGGGCTCGATCACCTTCGGCGGCCGAGTACTCGACGGCCTGCCCCCCAGAGACCGCGGGTTCGGTCTCATGTTCCAGGACCTGGCGCTGTTTCCCCATATGGACGTATCGGGCAATGTCTCGTTCGGTCTTCGCATGCAGAAGCTCGAGACAAAGGACATCGAGCACCGGGTGGACGCACTCCTCGAGTTGGTCGACCTCTCCGGATTCGGGCACAGAAAAGTGCACCAGCTTTCAGGAGGGGAGCGGCAGCGCGTTGCCCTGGCAAGGTCTCTCGCGCCGGAGCCGAAGCTGCTTATGCTGGACGAGCCGCTCGGCTCCCTCGACCGTGGCTTGAGGGAGTCGCTACAGACAGAAGTGCGCGCCATTCTCAAAGAGGTCGGTGTGACCGCTATCTACGTTACCCACGACAGGGACGAGGCGTTTGCCATGGCCGACTCCATCGTGGTTATGGACCGAGGAAAGGTTGTGCAGGCAGGACCGCCCGAGGAACTGTTCACCGCCCCGGCAAGCGAGCTCGTCGCCAGGTCGCTCGGCCTCAGGAACGTTATGCGCGGCACCGTCATTACCAAGGGCGCCGAGACGATGATCGAGTCTCCTTTAGGGACGCTGGTGCCCTGTAACGGTGGTCGCGTGCGGGTCCAGGAGGGTGGCGAGGTACTGGTGCTCATCGATGAAAGGCAGATTTCGGTCCACAGATCCGCCGACGCTGAATCCCTGGACGGGACCGTTCTCGACGGTCGAGTCGAAAGCCGCCGGTTCCATGGTGGCGAGTCCGAATTCAGCGTGCTCGTCGGCGAAGGGAGACTAATCTGTATGGCGCCGCTGGACGGCGCCAGCGGCGGCCTCGAAGCTGGCGACGGTGTCTGCGTGGTCGTTCCGTCCCAGGCCGTGCGCCTGGTTCCGCGGGACGCGTAGCGCCGAGCCAAGGGCCCGTGAGATAATGCCGAGTCCCATGGACCAACCTCAGACAAAAAGAGAGCGACGAGAGGCCAAGCGCCGGAAGCGACGCAAGATGCGGGTAGTCGGTCGCAGCGTCCGTGTTCTCCAGGACATCA
>JAQBTI010000315.1 GCA_027624995.1 Chloroflexota bacterium | reverse complement strand
CGTGGTCGAGGAGGCGTTGGATGTCGTGTCGCTGGAGCGCACGCGCTCGTATCGGGGGCTTTACCACGTACTCCACGGCGCGATCTCGCCCATGAACGGGATCGGTCCGGACGAGCTCAAGATCCAGCCGTTGTTGAGCCGTGTAAGAGAAGGAGTCCAAGAGGTGATCCTGGCCACCAACCCAAACCTGGAAGGCGAAGCCACTTCGATGTACATCCACCGTCTGCTGGCGCCGCTGGGCGTCTCCATCACGCGACCCGCGCGCGGTCTCCCCGTGGGCGGTGACTTGGAGTACGCCGACGACGTCACCCTCGGCCGTGCAATCGAAGGCCGCCAATCCTTCCAGTAGCTTCTGGTGCGTTTACACCGTCGTGTGACCGAATTCCCCGCCGGCCTGATAGATTCCATTGTCCATTCCCAAGACATATAAGACCGAGGGCGTGGTCATAAGACAGATGGTGCTTGGGGAAGCCGACCGAATCATCACGCTCTACACTCCGGACGCGGGTAAGCTGCGCGCCGTGGCCAAAGGAGTGCGAAGGCAGAAGAGCAAGCTCCGAGGCCAGTTGGAGCTTCTAAGTCGCGTCTCTGTGTCTATTTCAAGGGGCAGGAATCTCGACGTAGTCGCCGAATCCCAGACGATCGACGCATTTCGGAGCGTTACCGAGGACCTTGAACGGCTCACTCGAGGGCTTTATCTCGCCGAGCTGACCGATGGGTTCACGGTTGAGCACTCCTCCAACAGCCCGGTGTACGATCTGCTCGTCGAGACCTTTGGCATGCTCGCTGCTACAGAGCAGCCCGACCTACTGTTACGGCGATTCGAGTTGAAGTTGTTGGGCCATTCGGGCTTCGACCCAGAACTCTATTCCTGCGTCGACTGCAGGACTGATCTGGAGCAGCAGGACCACCTTTTCAGCTGCGCAAAGGGAGGAGTGGTGTGTCCGGAGTGTCGGACAGGCGCCGAATCGCTGGTACAGGTGTCAGTAAGCGCCATGAAAGTAATCCGCCTCATCCAGCGCCAGCCCGACTTTGAGAAGGTCGCGGCAGTCAGGGTTTCGCCCGGGATTCTCGCCGAGCTAGAGAGGCTCCTCAGGACCTACATTAGGTATGTACTTGAGAGGGGACTGAGGACAACGGCGTTCATGGACCTTGTCTCGTCAGGCCGGTCCGCGGTTGGCCGGGGATAAGGAGTCAGGCGGGTTTTGACTTCATCATCAATTGGTGGCCGGCCCCGCGGCGAACGAGGGTCCCGGTCACACCCAAGCCAGCGAAGATGGCTCTTCGTGATCGCGATGGCGCTCGCCACTCTGTTGACGGCTGTTTGGCCGCAAGCGCGTCAAGACACAGTGTTTGGACAAGGAGGCTGGGAACCCATCGGCCCATCGACAGACCAACCGATCAGCTCGATCGTCGTGTTTTCCTTTTCCGGGAACCTCGTCATCGTCGCCGCGGCCGGCATCGATGGCCTATTCCGGGTCAAGCGACGGCGGCACAACCTGGCAGAAGATTCTTGGGTCTCCCAGTGCCCTGCGGGTCAATACCGTGGCCAGAACGACGATTTCCTCGCTGCTGCTCGCCGGGACCGAGTCGGGTTTCTTCCGCAGCGGAGACATAGGCAGCACCTGGCAGAGTCCTCCCTCCTTCGGTGATGCGACAGATTTCGCGATCTCGCCGATTTTCGAGGCCGGCGGCGGGGGGTTTGCGATCGCTCTGGGAAGGGTCTGGCGGTCCACTGACGGAGGAACAAGTTGGCGGGACATGACCCAGGGCGCCAGCCCAATCCTGAGGGACGCGGCCATGAACATCGCTGTGTGGCCCAAGCCAACCGGTGGTGACACGGTGTTTGTCGGCACCACCCAGTATGGTGTGTGGTGGTCGGAAGACGGCGGGGCCACCTGGGTCTGGCTTCCGGGTCCTGCCAACACTGACGTCCGCGATATCGCCCTTTCACCAAACATTGACGTCGACGGCACCATCCTAACTGCGAATGCAGACGGAGAGGTGTTTCTGTCCACCGACTTCGGAGTTAGCTGGACGCGGTCCCAGCTCGATACGACAGCCGACGCTACCCTGGTCGCGGTATCTCCAACTTTCGATACGGATGGAATCTTCGTAGCCGGTACATCGGACGGCATATTTGCATCGAATGACCGCGCAGAGACCTGGGACGCGGTCAATGAAGGGCTGGGCACAGACACCCACATCACTTCTTTCGCGTTCTCTCCAGGCTTCGCCACAGACGACACCGTATTCGTTGGGACCGCAAGTGGGGGGGTCTACAGACGGGTCGACGTCCTTCCCATCGCGCCTCCCACTCCCACGCCCACCACGGCTCCGACGCCATCACTTACTCCGACTATTTCTCCGACGCCGATAACGCCCACACCCACCGCCACGGCGACGCAAAGCCCGTCGCCAACGCCTTCCCCCACAATGGCGCCGACAGTCACTCCGACCCACACACCGACGCCCAGACCCACGCGGACATCGTCGCCGACTCCCTCGGCCACCCCGGTAGCGGTATTTACACCGCCGCCGGCTAATATATACGCCGGCCGGATCATCATGGATGGCGACGTACCTGAGGGAGCTATGATCACGGCCGTTATTGGCGACTACCGGTCTCGTCCAGTCCGTGCAGTAGGGGACGCGTACGCAGGTTTGGTGGTCGAGCCTGAAGACCACCAACTCCTGGGAGAGCCCATCGAGTTCTACTTAGACGACATCCGGTCAGAGACCGTGCATGTCTTCAAAGGTGGAGTCCAGTATGAGGTTTTCGATCTAGCCTTCGGCAAACCGACTTCAGTGGGCCAGTCGTTTCAAGTCGGTTCGCCAACAGCAACGGCCGTTCCGCTCGTCACCTCGATTCCTGCCGGTACGGCCACGATTCGCACGCAGTCGACACCCACCCAGAGTCCCACGCCAAGCCCAACTCCGGCGCTGAAGGTCGGCCTTGGCGTCTCGATTACCGCCGAACCCAGCGGTCGTGAAAGCGATGGCCAGCAATCTGCGAGCGCCGCTTCGACGCCGACGGAGGAGGTCCCAACCGCGACCGCAAAGGAGTTGGCCGAAGCTATCCAGTCCTTGGAAGAGGTGGAAACAGACCAAGGAGGAGGAGGTTGCTCTCGGGCATCCGGGCCTACGAGCGCGGCGTCTGGACTAACCAATCTGATGTCACTGTTGGTACCAGCGATTGGCCTGGCCGGATACAGTCGTTTGCGAAGAAGGTTACCGCCTTTGGCAAAGTGAAGACTTCCGAATCACTATCACGGCATGCCAAGCCTCCCTTCTTCAGACCGCCACGCGTGCTACAATTCTTGCTGCGAAACATGTAGAGCCCGGGTGGGTCGGACCGGTAGCGCCCTGCGCGTAAATACGTGCCCCTGTAGCTCAGGCGGATAGAGCATCGGTTTCCTAAACCGTGTGCCCGGGTTCGAGTCCCGGCAGGGGCACTTCCCTTCCACCGCATGATAGACACGCCCCTGGCATTCGCCGGGGGCGTTCTCTTTGGTGGCCAAAGGGGCAAATGGTCACGGAACTCGTGTTTT
>JAQBTI010000314.1 GCA_027624995.1 Chloroflexota bacterium | reverse complement strand
ATCATCCATCGTGTCCTCCCGTACGGGCGTTCAATTGGCAGTCAACGAAATAGGTTGATGTGTCGTTCTGAGCGGTAGCGAAGAACCTGGGGAGGTTGGGTCCAGCCGACGGTAGCAAGGGCAAGGTGACCCCCACCTCCAGGTCCTTCGTCGCTCCGCTCCACAGAACGACAGAGGATGTCGCTCTAGTGTTTGGTTCATAACCATTTGAACGCCCCTACTTACGTGCATTGATTCGCCATCCCTACAACATCTGGACGACCTTATCCAAGATGCGGTGTCCTACCTCGTACTTGGAAAGCAGGCCCAGTTCCGTTACGCCTCCATCCCTGTCCAGCAAGACGACCCTGTTCGTATCTGTAGCGAAGCCGCTGTCCGCAGACGTGATGTCGTTGGCGGCTATTATGTCCAATCCCTTGCTCAAGAGCTTGGACTGAGCGTTCTCTACGACGTCCTCGCTCTCGGCGGCGAATCCGACCTTGACCATGCGACCGCCGCCTATGCCCGCCACGATGTCAGGGTTCTTGACCATCTCGATCGTCATGGTTTCGGCGGAGCCCTTCTTCAGCTTTTGGCTAGCGACCTCTGCGGACCTCCAGTCGGCCACGGCCGCCGCCATTATCAGGGCGTCGGCATCCTCGCACTGCGCCGTAACCGCGTCCCGCATCTCCAGGGCCGTCTCCACGTGGACGACGGTGATGCCGGTCGGGTCGGGCAGGGCGGTCGGAGCGGAGACGATGACCGCGTTCGCCCCTCGGTCCCTGGCAGCCTCCGCGATCGCGAAGCCCATCTTGCCCGATGAACGGTTGGTTATCATCCGCACCGGGTCGATCGGCTCCTGGGTGCCGCCGGCGCTCACGACGATCTTCTTGCCTGACAGGTCGCCATCCCGGCCGAGCACGATGCGAACGTGATCGACCAGGGCCGAAGGCTCCAGCATACGCCCTCGCCCTACGAGACCCGACGCGAGACGGCCCTCCGCCGGTCCGGCGATCACCGCGCCCCGAGATCGGAGCTTGGACACGTTCTCCTGGGTCGCGGGGTTGTCGTACATGTTCGCATCCATTGCCGGCGCGAAAATCACCGGTGCCTCAGTGGCCAGTAAGGTAGCCGACAGTGCGTCGCCCGCCATGCCCCAGGCGGCCTTCGCTATCGCATCCGCGGTAGCCGGGGCTACCAGTACGACATCGGAGCGCTTCGCCAGCGCCACGTGGTCCATGCTCAGCTCCGATTGCGGGTCGAAGAGGTTGGTGACGACAGGCCGGTGGGTGATGCTGCTGAAGGTGATCGGCCAGAGGAACTCTTGGGCGCCGTCAGTCATGATTACGTCGACCATGGCGCCGGCCTGAACCAGCTTGCTGGCCAGGTCGACGGCCTTGTAGCACGCTATGCTGCCCGTGACACCGAGGGTTACGTGCCTGCCGACGAGTGGGTCTGTCATTCTGGGTCCCTCCCTTTTTCCGGTAAAGGCCCTACGGTCCAGCCACCCTACGTTTCTATCGAACAACTTAACCGCCGAGGTCGCCGAGGCCGCAGAGAAAGTCAGAATTAGATTGCCGATACCTCTGCGCTCTCCGCGTCCTCCGCGGTGAGTTTTGTTTCAAGCTCTAGGACTGGTTCATATCGTGGACCAGCTTCAGGCCGGTCAGGGTGAGGTCCTCGTTGACCACGTCGAACACGTTGGCCTCGGCCTCCAAAAGCCCTACCAGTCCGCCCGTCCCGATTACCTTCGAGCCCCCTCCGAGCTCCTTGTCGAACCTGCCTACCATCCCCTTGATCATGTCTGCCGAGCCCAGCACCAGTCCCGACTGTATGGCGTGGATGGTGTTCTTTCCGATGGCGTCGGGCGGCCTGGTCAGGTCTACCCGCCTCAGCAACGAAGTGCTATGGAACAGCGCGTCGGCCGCGATCGAGATTCCGGGTGCGATCGCACCGCCCAGGTATTCGCCGTCTTTCGAGATCGCGTCGAAGACCATCGCGGTCCCTATGTCTACAACTATTGCGGGGCCGCCGTACAGTTTGAGCGCCGCCACGGCGTCGACGATTCGGTCCGCCCCGACGTCGCGTGGGTTGTCGTAAAGGACCCGGATACCTGTCCTGGTACCGGCACCGACCACCAGAGGTTCTACCTGGAAATAGGTCCTGCATAGCTCGACGAACGTAGGGGTCAGTGGTGGAACGACGCTACAGATCGAGACTGCGCTCACCTCGTCCGGCGAAAGCCCCTTGTATGGCAACAACTGGTTGACCATAAGGGCGTACTCGTCGGTGAGCCTCGCAGGGTCGGTTGCGATGCGCCACTTGGCTGCCAGCTCGTCGTCCTTGAAGACGCCCAGTGTGATGTTGGTGTTGCCGATATCGACGGCGAGCAGCATTGGACGTGGACCGAATGCAGCTATCGGCGGTGGACCGCGTTGCCGTCCCGGCGCCAGCGGGCCTGCAGAAGCCGGCTGGCCTGCAAGAGCTTCTCCAGAGTCGCGAACCCGGTCTCCTTGAGGCTCGATACCCCGAACACCTTCACAGTGTCGGCTGCGGCGGCCTGCGACGAGATCCTGGGTCCGCCGCGCTTGTCCCAGGCGGCATCGATCTGTCGTTCGTGGTCCAGAGTCAGGATTCCGGCGGGCTGTGGCGCGTCGATGCTTGAGGTGCCGTTGTCGCTGGTCGCCGGAGCCCCCGTGATCGGCGTGGAGGGCTGCTCGATGGGTGCCGGGGCCCGAACACTACGCGCCGGGGCACGCCTTCTGGGTGTCGGGGCCTGCGGGCTGGGTGCCGGGGCCGGTTCGCTGGGTGACGGGGCCTGCCCATGTTCTAACTGTACTACCACGTCGCTGGCATCCGGAGGCTGCGTAACTCGGACCTCATTCGAGTCCTGCAAGAACTGCCTGAAGGTCCTGAAACCCAGCGCCTTGAAATTGAAGCTCGGGTCGATGCGGAGGATCGTCTGATACAGCTTCGAGCCCACAACCTGTCCGCTCTCGTCAACAGATGCTTCCACAGCGCGCGAAACCACAGATGCCTCTGCCGCCCGAGCAATTGGGGAGGGCGGATCGGCCGGCCTGGACCTGGGACTCCGTCTCGCTGTCACTGGTTGTGCGGGCTTCGCGTCGTCGAGGTATATGTACCTATCGACGGACTTGACCAGGGTCGGCGCTGTGGTGTCTCGACGACCCGCGGCCATCACGGACTTGCCCGCGGCCCTGAGGTACATGACCAACGGCACGAAATCGCTGTCCGACGAGACTACAACGAATGTGTCGACGTCGGAGGTGTGCCGCAGGTCTATCGCGTCGATGACGAGACGGATGTCGCTGGAGTTCTTGCCGGACTTGGTGGACCGGAAGTGGTGTATGGCCTCGATGCCGAGCTCCAGGAGCTGGTCCCTCTTGTTCCGCTGAGTCGACCAGTCGGCGTACGCCCGCTTGATCGTGATCCTGCCCACGTCCGAGATCTGGTCGAGGAGGTACTGGATGCTGTCCAGCCCCACGTTCTCGTAGTCTATGAGTACCGCTACGTTGACTACTGCCAAGTCTTCTCCTAGGTTTGCAAATTGCAGCACCTATTA
>JAQBTI010000313.1 GCA_027624995.1 Chloroflexota bacterium | reverse complement strand
AGGAGGCCGGCGCGCGGATGGCTGACATCTGCAAGGTCACTACGTATGTCACGGACCAGGCGACGCGCGGGCTTGTCTATCCGGTGCTGGCGCGGCATCTTCAAGGGGTCCACCCGGTCTCCACGGGTGTAGTAGTGAAGGGACTGGCCAGGCCGGAGCTCGACTTCGAGATCGACGTTTTCGCGATGATTCCGAAAGAAAGGGAGAAGGGCCACGAGCGGTTCCGGGTCTCCGCTCCGAACTATCTGCCGGGTCTGGACTATCCGGTGAGCAAGGCCGTCCGCGCTGGAAACTTCGTGTTCCTCCAGGGCCAGACGGGACTCGCGCTGGATGGAAGCGGACTGGTGGGGAGGGGCGACCCGGCGGCACAGGCCGAGAGGGCGATGGATAACGTCCGCACACTGCTGGAGGAGTCGGGAGCGCAGTTAGAGGACATCTGCAAGGTTACGACGTATGTCCCCGAGCGGTCGCACCGGGACCTGATATATCCGGTCATCGGCCGCCACCTGAGAGGCGTCAACCCAGCCTCGACGGGTATTGTGCCCAAGGCACTTGCGAACCCAGAGTTGGACTTCGAGATCGACGTCTTTGCCGCGGTCCCGGCGGGAAGGGGTTAGGCGATACTCTCCATCGGGCATCCCGTAGGCGGGTTTCAAACCCGCCCCTACGACCAATGGTGACCCCGCTGGTGATAAGCCAAGGCAGGTCACCCTCCACTGTATAGACAGTCATCAGGCGAAGCGCTCACATGTGCTGATGATGTCTTCAACAATATGGTCCGCCAGCGAGAAGTATTCTCGCACCGATTCGTCTTGCCCGGGAGAGCCTTGGCCAAACGCTATGCCATAAATTGGGAAGAAGTCCACATGATGATAGCCTTCGGGGACTCTACCTAGCACTGCATTCTCATCAATCGGGCCAGAGTAGACGAAATTTTGAGAGAACCGAAAGGGCAGACCCGGATTGAAGAACCCACCGTCTGTCGCTGCAATGGTTACGTTCAGATGCCGGTGCTTGTCAACAATGTCAAGCTTTTCCAAGAGGGCCAAACAGTCATTCCGGTAGTGATTGTCTCCATAGCAGGGTTGCTGACTCTTGATGAATGCCTTCGCTTGGGGAGACATCCCTTTGATCTGGCTGCGACCGTAACGCTTGAACTTCGCAGGAACGTCACACAAGGGGAACTGGGTTCTGTCGGTGGGCGTCTGCCCGTTACTCACGACGAGAGACCAAGCCGCGTGGTCCAAAGCGGAGCGGAAATTGTGGATTATGTCCCCAATGAGCGCAATGAGAGAGGGATGTAGACGTCTAGGTCTTCCTTCGTAGCGGAAGACCTTCTCTCCGGTCTTGTCATCAACCTCACTAACGACTCGCTTGAGATTGGACTGATGCATGACCAACCAGCGTTGCTCCAAGGCTTTCAGGTGCGACCTTGCACGCCTCAGTTTGTAACGGGCACTGTGGAATGTCGTCATGGGCTATGCTTGGACCGCCTTCTCTGTCAGTCCGTTTCGTTGATGACCATGAGGCTATCACCCGCCCATGCCGAAATTCATGAGCTCCTCGGCGAAGATTAGCTCGCCGTCGTAGACGGCCTTCACGTCGCCGATGCCTTTCTCCATGTCGCCGTGCCTCGCCAGGCCGGGGCCGATGTGGGTCAGCACCAGCTTCTTGACGCCGGCGTCCTGGGCCATCTGCGCGGCATCCACCGTGCCGCAGATACCGGTCAGCCCGTCCTCTTCACGGTCCATGCGGTCCTGGTCGTCCCAGCACGAGACGAGCATGACGTCGGCGTCTTTCGCCAGGTCGGTCACGCTCTGACACCTCTTTGTGTCGCCGGTGAACACGATGCTACCGTCCGGCGTTTCGACGCGATAGGCGAGGGAGTCGAGCCACGGCTGGGCGTGCTCCGCGATGTCTGCGGTGACCTCCCAGTCGCTCCCGCTGTACACCTTGCCCGGGCCGATGTCCTTGGCGCTGACCGACGGGGGCGGGCGCTTCCCCTTGCCGCCTCGTAGCTCGAAGACCCGCTGACTTCCCGGATGGTTGGTGCGGGCGATCCAGTCGTGGGCGAAAGCGCCGTCGTCCTTGTCGAGAATACGGTGGGTCAGCCTCTCCGTCAGCGTCGGACCGAGTACCTCGAGCTCCTTCTCGACTCCGATGCTCTGGTCCCAGCGGCAGAGTAGAAAGCAGGGGTAGTCGACGTCGTGGTCGAAGTGGTGGTGAGTGAAGAAGAGGTGAGTGATTTTCGTCGGAAAGAGGCCAGCTTTGACCAGCTTATCGGTCGCGGCCGGGCCGCAGTCGAACATCACCTGATCGTCGCCGACCTGCAGAACGTACGAGGTCCCGAACCTCGTCGGTGTGGGTGTGGGCGTGCCGGCGCCGAGGACGTATACGCGGGACATAGAGCGAACCTCCAGATCGAGATTGGGCCTATTCTACCCCAGCGGGTTCCCCGTCCAGCTTTATCCCCCGTTCACACGGGTCTTCTATAGGGGCGGACCCATGCAGCGTGTCCTGGTTAGCGGCGGGACGGCGATGGAGACCACCGACTCTCCCGTGGCACGTAGTCGGGAATCTCACACCGCTCTTCAATCGTGAGCTGACCGTATCTGAGTCCCATGGCAACACCTTAACAAGGTTTTGCACTTCGTTTGTAAATCCAGGGAATCCACAGCATGTCGTACGGGCGCAGACAGAGCCGGCCACGACGACAGCCCGTCTACATGTCACCCCGAGCGAAGCGAGGGGTCTAAAGCCGCTGATGGCTCCTACGACTCCATGCCCTTTACCCCAATCCTTGTGAGACTCCTGAAAAGGCCCTGCCACGCACGACAGTACTGTGTGCGACCCCTTGACTAACTAGCACAGGTGTGCTACTCTCATTCCAGTGGGACGGACCCCAACGGGTGCGTCCTTTTTCTTTTCCACCGACGTACCGACCACATACCAACAACGCACCGCCGAGGCCCACCCGAATCGCAGCCCCAAAGCTGGAGGGGAGCAGAATGGAACAGAAAAGAACGCCCAAACAAGACATCGACGATCAGGGCCGCCTCTCCCCAATCGCGACTTCGGTCCCGGACCGAGTTCTTGTCGCTGACGCGGTTCTAGCACGCTCGCGCCTGATGGCATAACATCCGTGAGGCGTCACCTACCCGGAGTCCCCATCCGCGAAGGAGAAGTGGTGCCCAACTTCGAGGATTCGTACATTGGTCGGCTCAGGAAGTTGGCTGGCAGTCGGAAGCTCATATTGCCCGGGCCGCGCGCCGCGATCACCGATGACCAGGGCGGGCTTCTTTTGATCCGCCGTTGCGACAATCATGAGTGGGCGATGCCGGCCGGGACGATGGAGTTAGAAGAGTCGGTGTATGGCGCCCTCCAACGAGAGGTGAAGGAGGAGACCGGCCTCGACGTGTTATCCGCTACGCTGTTCGCGATCTACTCCGACCCACGGTTCGGAGGAGTAGACGGTTGGGGAAACCACTTCCAGCACCTGGCCTTCGCATTCCGTGTAGATGAGTGGGCGGGCACATTGCTCACCGCCACCGACGAGACGGTGG
>JAQBTI010000312.1 GCA_027624995.1 Chloroflexota bacterium | reverse complement strand
TCCGGCACCAGCAAGTCCACTGCACTCACGCTATGGAACGCACCGACCACGCTGGAATTCGGAAGCAGGGCCTGCGCCTGCTGGGCCGCCGAACCCTCCGATACTTCTACCAACGAGGCGCGTCCCTTGCGAAACTCCATCGGCACCACCACGTCGACCACCGTCTTTCCGTCTAGCTGTCCCGCCAGTCCCTCAAGAACCGTGGAATGCGACGCAAAAGGGACCATCACGAACACCACGTCGGCCCTCTCGGCGGCTTCGAGATTGCTGCCGCTCGTCACCGAGCCACTCGGCTCGTGGTCGACGATGGTCTTGGCCGCCCCGGCCGCCCTGTCGGGGTCTCGGGAGCCCAGAAACACGGCCTCGCCGGCCAGCGCCAGTCGCAGGGCCAGTCCGCGGCCCTCCGGCCCCGTACCTCCTATGAACCCAAGCATCGCTTCATGCCACGTCCTTCATATACAACGACGTACCGGGCATGAGGGTTGTTATCCCTCGATGGGCCGGACCTCAGGCTCGACCGTCAGTCCCTGAGCGCCCTCATACAACTCCCACGGATTAAAGGACTCTACGAACGACTTGGCCTCGCCAAGCGTCGCGATTCCTTTTTCGGCCCGCCCCGGTTCATACCCAAACGTCTTGGCGAAGGCATCGTATCCCTCCTTGGTCTCTCGGACGCCCCCAACCTCGATCTCATCGGCCCCTTCTTCCTGGACCAGTACCAATCGCTGTCCTCTTCGACGTTCACGCCAGTAGACATTCATTCAGCCAATCTCCTACCTTCAGCCAGTTTCGAATGGACTGTCCGTGTCCAGCCATCTACAGCTACTCTAAATGGAGACCTGCGACACACGCAACTCCGATGTTCGATGCGGGTTGCGTCCGACAGGCTGATTCTCTAACGGAACTCGGCATAAATTGCGCGTGATTGGAGCATTGACCTACAATGACCGCACTTTCTGGAAATAGGAGGAAACTGCATGGCCCAGGCGACTGCGGACCACCTCAGAAACGTTGCCCTACTGTCCCACTCGGGAGCGGGCAAGACAATGCTGTCAGAGGCCATGCTTCACACGTCGGGGGTCTCGACACGTCTGGGTTCAATCGAGGACGGCACTACCGCCTCCGACTACGAGCCTGAGGAGACCCGCAGAGGGAGCTCCGTGCAACTCTCTCTGTTGCGTTGTCCCTGGAGGAACAGCCAGATCAACGTGCTCGATACGCCCGGGTATGCCGACTTTCGTGGTGAGGTCCTTTCGGGTGTCCGAGTCGCCGATGCGGCTGTGGTCGTCGTATCCGCCCCGGCCGGCCTCGAAGTGGGTACGCAGCAGATGTGGGACTTGGCCAACGATCACCATCTGCCAAGAATGGTATTCGTCAGCAAGATGGACCGAGAGAACGCGGACTTCGAAAGGGTGGTGGCCGAACTGACCGAGCGGTTCGGGCGTCAGTGCGTGCCGATCACTCTGCCGATAGGTTCCCAGGGCGGGTTCTCCGGCGTTATCAATTTAATAGACCCGGGCAGTGAAGTTCCCGAGCCGCTTCAGGCCGCCGTTGAGGCGGCCCGAGAGCGACTGGCCGAGGCGGCTGCCGAGACCGATGACGATCTCCTCAACAAGTACCTGGAAGGCGAGTCTCTGACCGCGGAGGAACTCAAGAGGGGCCTACGCTCGGGAACATGCGCGGGCACCATAGTGCCCGTCCTTGCTGGCGATTCTAAATCGGAGCTGGGTACCCAGGAGATCATGGACGCTATCGTCGACTATTTGCCGTCTCCCTCGGACGCTCCGCCTGCGACCGGTACTGCCGGACCTGATAATGGAGAGATTGAGCTAGCGTCCGACGGCAATGCGCGTCTGGCCGCTCTGGTCTTTAAGACCACGGCCGACCCGTTCGTTGGAAAGCTCTCCTACTTCCGCGTCTACAGCGGGACACTGAAGAGCGACTCACAGATCTGGGACGGCGCCGCCGGCGAAAGCGAGCGGGTGGGTCAGGTGTTCCACGTAACCGGCAAGACTCAGGAGGCGACCGGCGGAATCACGGCGGGAGATATCGGCGCCGCACCCAAGCTGACGTCAGTTCTTACCGGTCATACCCTCTCTTCCCGGGAGAACCCCGTAACGCTTCCAGGGATCGAGTTCCCCGGGCCCATATACCAGCGGGCCGTCTACCCGAAGTCGAAGGCCGACGTGGACAAGATGACTACGTCGCTTGCGCGTATCGCCGAGGAGGACCCCAGCCTCTCCTTCGACCGCGAGCCCAATACTCTGGAGGTCCTCATGGGCGGCCTTGGCGACACTCACGTCGAAGTGACGGCCGAAAAGATAAAGCGAAAATTCGGTGTGGAACTCGATCTTGTCCTGCCCAAGGTGGCTTACAAGGAGACGATTTCTCGCGCCGCGACAGTCGAATACAAGCACAAGAAGCAAACAGGCGGCCACGGACAATATGGACACGTCGTCCTTTCGCTCGAGCCGCTGCCTTCGGGGTCCGACTTCGAATTCGCGTCAGCCGTAGTGGGCGGCTCAGTGCCCAAAGAGTACATCCCTTCGGTTGAGAAGGGTGTCTACAAGGCGCTGACGGGTGGAGCCATAGCCGGGTTTCCTGTCGTGGACGTGAAAGCGACCCTTGTGGACGGGAGCTTCCACCCTGTCGACTCGTCCGGGATGTCGTTCGAGGTCGCGGGTGGCCACGCTTTCAGTAAGGGGCTTGAGGCTGCCGGACCCGTAATCCTTGAGCCTGTCATGCACATCACCGTGACGGTGCCTGACGCATTCACGGGTGAGATCGCCGGGGACCTCAACGGCAAACGAGCCCACATACGGGGGGATGACCCCCCAAGGGGATGGCACCACGATCATCGAAGGCGAGGTCCCACAAGCCGAGGTAATGACATACGCCACTACTCTGAGGTCTCAAACGCAGGGGCTCGGCTCGTTCACCGTGGAGTTCGATCACTACCAGGAGGTGCCGGCACACCTGGTCGAGAAGCTAGTCCAGACCCTCAACGAGTCGAAGCAGAAAGAGGCAGCAAGGGTCTAGGGTCTCCTAGCTCGCCCCTCGTGTGACGGCTGGACCGCTCCATCCAGGCGCTTACCGGCTCTTGCGGAGTTGCCAGACCTGCTCCGACGGCCAGCGGTGTGCCCATTCACCGGAAACTGAGAATCTTAGCTCAAAGATGTATGAAGGGACTTGGA
The DNA here is from genome assembly GCA_027624995.1 of Chloroflexota bacterium. Classification (GTDB taxonomy): domain Bacteria; phylum Chloroflexota; class Dehalococcoidia; order Lucifugimonadales; family CATQGZ01; genus CATQGZ01. The sequence continues at coordinate 378 of JAQBTI010000312.1, read as the reverse complement.
GTTCGTGGTAGTCATGCGCTGACGTAGGCGGTGCCGCATCCGAGTTCGATCGCGTGCATCGAGCTCATGTCATCGGGCAATAGACGCAGTTTCGATTCCGGAATGTGCCAGGTGCCCCAGGCAGGTTCGGACACGGCCCAGCCCCGTTCTCCACCGGCAACCCATTCGTGCGCGTATCGGTCCTAGTAGGCACGATTGACGAGGACGTGCTCAGTCAAGTCGGAGGGAGCGCTTTCAGTTGCCTGGGGTCGTGATTCGGGGCTCTGATGCATCATGGCCCATTTCGTCTGGGGGAGTACGGCGTTCGGAGGCTTCTACTCGCTCACCGTCCATATGGTCTGGTAATTCTCCCCGGTTATCGCGTCCGCGATCTCAGAT
>JAQBTI010000311.1 GCA_027624995.1 Chloroflexota bacterium | reverse complement strand
TGTATTCGCGGGTGCGCGGCAGCGTGGCCGCCCCGACTGCCGGACTGCATTTCACTCCCGAACTGCTCGCGTCTATCCAGGCGTTGGGTGTCGAGATGGCGTTCGTCACGCTGCATATCGGCTGGGGGACGTTCAAGCCGGTCGAGGTCGAGGACGCCACGACCCACGAGATGCACGCGGAGTACTGGGAGATCGCCCCCGAAGCCGCAGACGCGATCAACCGCGCAAAGCTCGAAGGGCGGCGCGTTGTCGTTGTCGGCACTACCGCGGTGCGCCTGCTGGAGCACGTCGCCCGCGCGACGGAGGCGTCGGGGCAACACCCCGGCAGCGTCGTCCGTCCCGGTTCAGGCTGGGCGGACATCTTCATCTACCCCGGCTATCGGTTTCGGGTCGTGGATGCCCTCGTCACCAACTTCCACCTGCCGAAGTCCACACTGCTCATGCTCGTAAGCGCCTTCGCCGGAAAAGACCTGGTGTTCCGGGCCTACGATGAGGCAATCAAGCAACGCTACCGCTTCTACAGCTTCGGTGACGCGATGATGATGTTATAACACGAAGATCGAAGCTTATTCTCCCGTAACTCAGTCAAGTCACAACTTGGCACGTCATCCTGATGGCGTTCAGATATCGTGGCGGGTAAACGTGCATGTCCAAAATGACTGGTAGCTACACACGGTCTTCGAAGGACGCCTGGCGCTGGTTCTCTTTCTGCAGCTTCCACAACGCCTCCCTGGTCCGGCCCACTAAGGCGGTGCTATTTGTGCTGTGATGAATACCTGTTGGGTACACTGCTAGGCTGGCCTAATTCACGGGATCACGCCGTTATCAGACTTCAGGGCATCAGGACTGAAAGGGCCAGGGAGGTCCAGTACCTTGAGCAACGCTGACCGCAGGTATTCTGTCGTAAGCTGGACTGCCTTTTGGAGCGACAGACGCTTAGCGACTTTTGCAGGATCCTCGGCGTGGACAATCTTTGATCTCCACCCGTAAGAGATTCCTGCGTTGATTTTGATGGCTGCTGCTTCAGCTACGTCTGCGCCAAGGAAGGAGGCAAGCCGCTCAGGATAGTCGTTACGGAACAGGCCCTCCAAGCCGATCCAAGCATCGATGAGCTTATCTTCATGACCAGCCCTCAGTAAAGAGGATTGCCACCAGCGAAGGGGCAGATTCAACAGACCGATGTTGGTGCTTGTCTGAAGTAGTTTCCACACACGGAGGACCTCCGTCCTTTTTTCCTCGTCAAGGGTGGCAACGGCCCCAAACGTCGACATAGGCGACCAGGCCCACGTTGTCCCGCCTCCACCGAACGCCATCATGCCCTCAGTGTCTTGCTCTTGAAAGATCATTGCGATGGGAGCGTTCAGAACCAAGCGGAGGGCTGTAAGCGCCTGACTTACATTGAACCTGGGTAAGTGTTGCAGTAAGGGCAGGAGCGCCGTTGGAGGCGGTTTACCTACCACAATACTGCGCGCATGCAGCACACCGGGCCTATCCACGTAGTAGCGATTCCAGTCTGGGCGACCTCCGCTTAGCGGTCCCAGAGCCAACGCTCAAGTTCCTCCAAAGATGCTGGTCGTAGCCTTAGCTCTTTGTCAAAGTCCAGAGTGTCGATTGCTACCTTCAGATTGCTGAGCGGCAGAATTGTGTGGAACACCACTCGCTTGCTTGCGAGTTCAGCTTTCAATTCCTCAAATGTTTCGTTGAATTTGTCCTCGTCCCACTCAAGATGCCGTCCTTCACTCAGGTATCGCCACAAGAAATTCGTGACCAGGGTGCGGGTGAGATTGGTCCGCTCCGGTGGTCTCAGAACCCCCCCAGCATCAATGATGATCCCTTCCCTGAGATCGGCGTCGTTTTCGGCAGCGTCCGCGACCTTTGTATCCTCCGGCAACCGGAGGAGCACAATGCTCAGAGCCAAGCGAGTCTCAGAGAGTGCAGGTCTCTCGACATCCATCGCCACATACGGGGGCGTACCCGGTCTGTCAACCACAGTCCAGACCGTCTCCTTGGGTATCTCTTGACCTTCCAGCTCTCGGCAGATTCTCTCAGTAAGAGAACGAAGGGCGACTCTGAATTCTTCCATCACGTTTCTAGGACCTCGTTGCGCTTGGGGCGTAGTCTACACTGACGACGCGCCTTTGGCCTCAGTCAGTGGTCCCCGTGGAACTTGGGAGCCTAGTGTGTGAAGACATGCCGGAGGACCTCCTCGTAGTTGGGGACCTACCGCTTATTCCCCTACCACGGGTACCAGGCTCGATCCAAGTGGGGAGTCATTCGAGTCATTGCCTGAGAATCGCAGGTGCCATGCTCATCACTTAGCCAGAGTTGCTCCAGAAACAAATCCTTCCACACCGCTGGTCGCTCGTTCTCTGGGCCGGGTAATGAAGCGATTCCTGACCACTCCGTGGGATTACCGGCCAGCTCCGAGACCCGTCGATCAGTGCAGCAGCGAGACAACGAAATCTTCCAGTTGGTCCAACGACTCGGGCATCGCATCCGTCGCCCCGGAGGCGTCGAGAGCTTCTTTCGAGGGGTGACGATCGCGCATGGTCAGCAGCGTCTTGCCATCGCGTTCTGCGAAAGTCACGGTGGTGATGGCCGCGGCTTCCTCGCCGCCTTCGTCATTGGTCCAGACAAGGCGGGAGAACGGTGTCACTTCGAGGTACCTGCCGAAGAACTCCATGGGCTGTGGGGCGGAGTCGAACACGAGGCGGTACTTTCCCCCGATTCGAACATCCATCTCGCAGGAAAGGAGGGACACGGGGAACGACTTCGGTACCCACCATCGCTTAAACAGATCGGGGTTGGTCCACGCTTCGAACACGAGGCGCGGCGGGGCATTGATCGTGCGCGAGACGATGACCTCTCGCTCGGACTTCCGTTGCACTGTAGTTTGACTCTTCATTCGACTTTCTCCTTCCGTTTCAATTCCTGGACGACCTCGTCTAACGCGTCGAAGCGCATGTCCCAAAGCTGGCGGTAACTCTCGATCCACGCCTTCTCGTCCTCCAGTCGACGGGGCCCAAGCTTGCAAGTCCGCACACGACCGATCTTCTCCGTGGTCACGAGCCCGGCCTGTTCCAAGACTCCGACGTGCTTCTTCATACCCGTCAGCGTCATGTCGAATTTGTCGGCGAGGTGCGTGATCGAAGCGTCCGCGTGCCCCAGTTCCAAGAGAACCCCGCGCCGGGTGGAGTCCGACAGCGCAGCGAACGATGCATCGAGGTGAGCAGGCAAATACTGAACCATGTGGTTCAGTATATCGTCCAACGGGGCGTCACGCAAGGGTCTCCAGCCCACCTCATCGTTTCCGAGCCGCGACGCGAGACCTTCCGGAACGACGGTGGCCCAGACCCGCCAGCATACAGAAGTTATCATGCCATAGCCGCCGCATCGCTGATGCGATGTTAATCGTGTAACCCATTGGCATGTCTGAAGGAAGGGCGGTAGTATTACTCTATACAGATGTAATACCTTCCATAGCGGTAATACCAATGACCAATTCCAGCGCCGTAACTCAGAAGGGACAAGTCACTAAGAGGTGGTTCAGGCCGTTAAGACAACGGGACCCGATCCGATAAGTGGAATCAAGCTGCTTTGGGTTGG
>JAQBTI010000310.1 GCA_027624995.1 Chloroflexota bacterium | reverse complement strand
GGCGGTGAAGAGGAGATGCTGGGGCTTGAAGTCGACCTCAAAGCCCACTTCGATTCCCGGCTCTACGTGACCAGGTCGCTGCCCACATTCTGCGAGGTGCTCCACCCGGAGAGCGGTAAGGAGAAGGCCATCGCCTGGTTGTGTGACAGGCTGGGCTCTCGTCGGCAGGAGACCGTCGCGTTCGGCAACGGTTACAACGACGTGCCGATGCTGGCGTGGGCCGGCCTGGGCGTTGCTATCGGAGGGGCCGTGCAGGACGCGATTGACGTCGCTGACCGTGTAGCGTTTCCCATTGAGGAAGACGGCGCGGCCCAGGTGATCGAGGGCCTGCTGCGAGATGGACTCATCGCCGCCCCCGTCGGGCCTCGGTAACGCGATGGCTCGCCCTAAGGTGGTTGTCCTCGGCGGTATAAACATCGACCTGATAGCGCTGACCTCGAGGCTCCCCGCGCCTGGTGAAACGGTTGTGGGCGAGGACTTCTATACCACGCCAGGCGGGAAGGGCGGCAATCAGGCAGTGGCCGCCGCCAGGCTTGGCGCCGAGGTCTCCATGGTTGGCAGGGTCGGTGGCGACATTTTCGGGCCCGGCCTGCTTGCCGACCTACGAAAAGAGGGCATCGACGTGAGCGGCGTGGCCGAGGACCCAGAGAGGGCTTCTGGCGTCGCAGTCATAATCCTGAACGCCGAGAGGCAGAACCACATCGTGGCTGCCTACGGGGCCAATGCGGCCTGTGACGAGGACCAGCTAGTCGCAGCCCGCCGGGCCGTCGTTGGAGCTGACGCTCTGTTGCTGCAGCAGGAGATTCCAGTGGAGGTCTCTCGTGCGGCGGCTGAATTCGCAAGATCGAAGGGGGTGCGCGTCTTCTGGGACCCGGCCCCGGCCCGCGACCTCCCCGATGAAGCCTACGCCGTGATCGACGTGCTGACCCCAAACCAGACCGAGGCCGCCGCGATAACCGGCGTCGACGTGGTCGACGTGGCTTCAGCCGAACGGGCGGCCATGGTGATTCTGGGAAAAGGGGTGTCAGTGGCCATCGTCAAGCTCGGCGAGCAGGGCGTCTACTATGCGTCCGAGGATGAGTCGGGCCATGTGCTGGCCTTCAGCGTCGAGGCCGTAGATACGGTAGCGGCCGGAGACGCATTCGGGTCCGCGGTGGCCGTCGCCCTGATCGAAGGGCAGTCGCTGGGAAAGGCCGTCAGGTTCGGCGCCGCTGCGGGCGCTCTTGCCGTCACGAAAGCCGGCGCCCAGGCGGCGATGCCAACGCGGGCAGAGGTGGAGTCACTCCTCGCTTCCGGCTGAGGCCGTCAGGGCTCCGACTCCGTCCCTGTCCATCTCGCGCAACAGCTCGCGGTTGACGGTCCTGGCTATTCCCGGCCCGCGGTAGACCAGGCCGGTCAACAGCTGCACGGTCGTCGCCCCCGCCTTCAGGGCTTTCCAGGCGTCCTGACCTGTGAAGATTCCCCCGCATGCGTTGATGGCCGTTCGGCTGCCTGCCTCCGACCTGACCGCCGAGACCATCTCGATCGTACGGTCGAAGATTGCTTTGCCACTGAGGCCACCGGTGCCGACGGCGAGTCTCGCGTCCTGTCTTGGGTGTGTGTTGGCAACTGTCAGAGCGTCTACCCCGTGTCGCACGCAGACATTGACCAGGGCCAGTGTTCGGTCTCGGGCCTCGTCGTTGTCGGCCTCATATGGCGGGAGCTTCACGAAGAGCGGTCTCTCTCGGCCGTCGCTGATCCGGCCCAGCAGCTCGGAGAGTACCTGTGGCTCTTGGAATAGCTTGAGGCCGGCCGTGTTCGGCGAGCTGATGTTCAATTCGATGGCGTCGGCAAGGGGTTCGAGGCTGCGATGGCATCGAAAAATGCTGTGGAAGTCCACGCCGGAGATGCTTACTACCACCGGTGTTCCATCTGACTTCTTGCGCGACTCGAGCCTCTTCACCGCATAGGCGAGGCCTCGGCTGGGGAAGCCCAGTGAGTTGATCAGGGACCGTTCCTCCTTGTATCGGAGCATGCGGGGCCTGGGGTTGCCGGGCTGGGCGGACCCGACCACCGTTCCCCCGGAGACGTAGCCGAAACCGAGAGACGTCATCGAAGTGAGCATCTCGCAGTCCTTGTCGTATCCTGCGGCCAGCCCGACTGGGTTTGCGAGCTTCAGGCCCGCCAGGTCGACGGCAAGCCTGCCGTTTCGAGTCTCGAAAGCCCCGGAGAGGCCCCTCCAGAGCCACTGGCGTCGCAAGGCAAACTCCGCGACGGACTGGGCGACCTCCGGCTGCAGCGCGAAGAGCAGGGGCCTGAGGACGGCGGCGTAGACGGCGGGGCTCCGTATCATCTGGGACCGACGTGGACCGGTATCGGAGACATCGGGCGGATTATATCAGGCTTGAGTCTCGTCCCCTGGAGACCTCCTGGCGTATAATGGGGGTGCCAATGGACATCGTCTTTGACAAAGGAAGCAGCGAGAAGCCCCGCGGGCACGCCTTCCTCTTCTTCAGGAGCTCGACTGACCCCGATGAGATCTGGGCCAGCTACCTTGTGATGCTCCCGATCAACGTGGACGTGGCGAAATACGTCCCGCCGTTCCTGTTGGGCCAAGTTGGCGACCTGGGCCCCAAAGACCTGTCGGCCTTCGCGTTTCCTCCCGTGCCCGAGAGTGTCGGCGATTATTCCGTCCTGGAGGAGCTCGCCGACACCCGAAGCGACGACCTACTCTTTTGCGGGACCATCGAGGCATCCGACGTCGGAGCTACGATGATGCGCGTCAGCGAGGCCGTCCAGACGTACGCCGACCTGTACGCGAAATTCGCTCCCATGGCGGAACCGGACGATGAAGCCACCGGTCAAGATGTCGCCGGCCTCAATGTCAACGAGGTTATGTACGATCTCATGAGCGAGAACGAGAAGTTAGGCGAGCTAACCAAGCTGATCGGTAAGCTCCGCTACGCGGTCGAAGGTGGCGAGGCGGGGCTGGCCCATGAGGCGGAGTTGGATATTCAAACGCTCGGCAGTCAGCTATCTGGAAGCCACCAGATATCCCGGCTCGTCGATGCCGCGAAGTCCGGCGGCGACCGCGGAGAGCGTCTCACCGACCTATTCCTGAAGCGCTCCTTCCACCTCGTCCAGGAGGAGTACGTGAAGATGGGCAAGGTGGAGGCGGAGATAAGGGCCCTCGAGGCGGACAGCTCTTCCTAGTAAGCGGTTCGGAGTGAACCCGTAAGGGCCTCGTACCAATGGTCGCATCGCAGAGCCGCGGTTCGACAGGCTCTCAAGTAACAGTTCGTTATGTCAATCAGTTTTGTACGTGAGCCGGTGGGCGCCGCATGCAGTGCCCTTACGATCTACGGCAGTTACTTCCCCATGTTCAGTCCGCCCTGCGGACGTAACGTCGCTCACCACGAACGTAGGTTGAAATTCACCGTTCGCGCTGAGCTTGTCGAAGGGCAATTTACGCGACGCGCCACTCTTATGGTGCAAGCCGCCGGCAGGTTAGCCGGCCGACGCTAGCGTGGCGAGGATAGCGAACTGCTTTTCTCCCACCGGACGCGCTGTCTCGGTGGAGGTTACGTCAATAGGTGTGTAAACGACATCAGGCGGCGACCTCCTCAACGATAGCCTC
>JAQBTI010000007.1 GCA_027624995.1 Chloroflexota bacterium | reverse complement strand
CAGGCGAGTAGGTCGTCGAGGTCCATCAGCGACACGCCCGACGGAGCATCGCTGACATAGGGGTCGTGCGCTGCCACGTCCATGCCGAGCGCGAGACCGATCGTAGCGAGTCGCCGGCCGATTGTCCCCAGGCCGACGATCCCAAGGTTTCGTCCCAACAGCTCGACGCCACGCATCGAGACGTAGGGTTCCGCAGGGTTCTCCCACTGCCCTCTCTTAACGTATGCATGGGCTGACGGTATCCTGCGGGCCAGAGACAGCATCAGCGCCAACACGTGCTCGGCCACCGACTGCGCATTCCGCCCCGGAGCGTTGACGACGACGACCCCGTGTCGGGTAGCGGCCTCAATGTCCACGTGGTCCACGGACCCCCGGCAGACGCCAACCAACCGCAGCGACTTTGCGGCCTCGAAGACCTCCTCGAACACGAAATCGGCCTCGATCACCAGTACCGAGACGCACTCAGCCGCCAGCCTGGCTCCTAGCTCTTCCGGGTCCTGTATCCGGTGCGTGTCGAGCCAGCTTTCGTAGGTCACCTCGATCTTCCCTCGGAGTCGGTCGAGTTGGCAGGCACTGAATGGCGCGAGTACGAGGGCGCCCGGCATCAGACGCGTGATGCCAGGGCCTCGGCCGCATAGACCCCGCTGCGGACCGCGCCCTCCATCGTGGACGGCCAGTCAGTGTCGGTCCAGTCACCGGCCACGAAGAGGTTAGGGATGGGGGTGGCCTGCGAGGGCCGGTGAGCAGCCACGCCGGGCATGCACCGAAACGTAGCCTCAGGCTGCTTGATGACGAGTGACTTTTCAACTACGGCGTCGCGCGCGGCCGGGAACAGGCGCCGCATCTCTTGCGTAAAGAGGTCGCGCAGATCGTCCTTGGGCCTGTCTATGAAGTCCCAGGCTCCGCTCAACGAGATGCACACATACTGCCCGGGCGATCCGTTGTCCCCCTGTATCCGGCTGCGGTTGAAGACCCACTGGATAGGGCTTCCCAGAAACGCCACGAACTCCTGCTCCATAACAGGCCTGTCGTACCAGAGATGGACGCCGACTATGGGGGCCGAGCTTAGTCCAGCCGCCGCCGCGAAGAAGGGTTCCTTGGCCTGCTCCGGCGGAAGACTCTCAAGCAGGACGTCGAAAGGCAGCGCGCTGATGTAGGCGTCCGCCCGCAGAATTGAGCCGTCCGTCAACTCTACAGACTCGACACTGTCCCCATCCAGGCGTATTGCGCGTACCGCCTTGCCCAGGAGCATCGCGCCTCCCCGGTCCTCGATGAACCGTTGGCCTGGTACGCCGGCAATAGAACTAAGACCCACCCTCGCGAATCCGATGGTCGAGTCGTCAGGGCCTTTCAAGAAACCCTCCTGGACCACCATCAGGGCCATGTCCGCGTTGACATTGCGTATGTCGTCGTTGAGCGTCGGCAGGACGATCAGGTTCCAGAAGTTCTCGATCGCGCGTTCCGATTGATGGTGGCCCCTGAGCCAATCGTAGAAGCTCTCTCCGTCGAGTTGAGCCGCCCTCTTTCGCCTGTTCGTCAGCCTGACCCTCAAGAGTCCATAGGCCACGCTGAGCTTATCCAAAAACCCAATGTGCGGGTAGAGGATGAACGAAGGAATAAGATGCAGCCTGCCCAAACGGGGTGAGCTGGCGAGCTTGCAGCTCTTTCCGTCACGCACGACCTCGGTGCTCAGGCTTTCCTGAAGCGACGCGTCCCCGTAGGCTCCAAGCGCCTTGATGAAATCGACATAGTACGTGCAGCAGCCCATGAACACGTGCTGACCGTTGTCGACCTCCATCTCGACCTCTCGAGAGTGGAATGAATAAGCCCTGCCGCCCAGAAACGGACGCTTCTCGACCAACGAGACGCCGTAGCCCAGCTCCAGCAGACAGCGTGCGGCGGACAATCCGCTGAGCCCACCGCCGAGAACGACTACCGTCTTGCCGCTGGTACCGCCGTTATCAGACTTGCCGCCCATAGCCTCGCCGTCAGGAATAGCTTCTCGCGCTTGCTGAGCCCGATTCGTCTCTCGAAAACGTCGTAGTCGGCGGCCCCGATGCGGTCCAGTATCTTGCTATAGAGTCCATGGAGGACGGAGACGCACGCCCTCGACTCCCGTGACAGCAGCGGAATGAGACGTTCGCCGGAGTCGAAGTACCTTCTGGCTCGATCGGCCTGGAACTCCATCAGCGCCCGAAAGCGATCGTTGACCCGACCATCCAACAGCTCATCCTCGGAGTAGCCGAACGATTCCATCTCGTCCAGAGGCAGATAGATGCGTCCACGCTCCGCGTCCTCTTTGACATCGCGCATCACATTAGTGAGCTGCATGGCGATGCCGAGGTCGATGGCGTACTCTCTGGCCGCCGGATCGTCGTATCCGAACACCTCGATACAAATCAGGCCTACCGTCGAAGCTACGCCATAGCAATATGTGCGGAGCTGGTCGAAGTTCTCGAAGCGAGTCCACGTGAGGTCCATCTCCACGCCGTCGATGACCTCGTCGAAGTAGCGACGCGGGATGCCGAAGGTTTCAGCCGAGCTGTCGAGCGCCATGAAGACGGGGTCTTCCGCTCGGAGTCCCGAATCGTGAAGGCGGTCGTGAGTCTCGCCCAGTAGCCGCCGTTTCTCCTCAATCGGCAGTTCGTCGTCCGCCACGTCGTCGCAGTACCGACAGAAGGCATAGGCCGCGTAGATAGCACGCCGCTTCTGGGAAGGCAACGTCCTGAATGCGTAGTAAAAGTTCTTGGCGCGGTCCTTGGCAACGCGTTGGCAGTAGTCGTAGGCGCGATTGAGCTCACTGCTCATCCCGGTACCGTCCAGTCCTGAAGTCATGCCCTGCCGAGCAGCTTCAGCTTCAGCAACGTGCTCGCGAGGAGTCGTAACTTCTTCGCCCTGCCTACCATGGGTCGTCGGCTGAGCACGTCGTATCCTTGCCGCTCTATGCAATCTAGCACGCTAAGGCCACCCTTGCTGAACAGAGCTATGTCCAGCTTGAGATTTCCATCGACCATGTCTACCAGCGGAAAGCCCAGCTCGAAGAGGTCACGGGTGCGTTTCACCTCGAACGCCATAAGTTCCCGGAAAGAGTCTGTAGCCCTACCGTTCGCCAGATCCGCTTCCGCGTAGCCGAACCGGTCCATGTCCTCCAGAGGGATGTAGATGCGGCCCATGGCGAAGTCGCGGGCGACATCTTGCCAGAAGTTCGTCAATTGCAGCGCCGTGCAGGTGTAGTCCGACAGGCGCTGGCGCTCTTCGTCCCTGTAGCCGGACACGTACAAGACAATGTGTCCAACCGGGTTCGCTGAGTGTTGGCAGTAGAAGTCCAGGTCCTCATAGGTCGCATGCCTTCCGCCGGTCTGGTCCATCCGATTCGCCTGAATCAGTCGCAGGAAAGGCTCTCTGGGGATGTCGAAGAGGCGGATCGTTTCCTGTACGCCGATCAAGTATGGATGACGGGGAGTGCCGGAGAAGCAGGCTTCGGTCTCCTTCTCCCAGTAGTCGAGCGCCTCAAGCCTATCGCCCTGGAACTCGTCGCCGAGGTCGTCTACGAATCGACAGAATGCGTAGATGGCGTAGAGGTGCTTGCGCTTGTCTCGAGGCAGGAGTCGGGAGCCGACGGTGAAGTTCTCGTACTGCGACTTGGCCAGGCGCTCGCAAAGCTCGTATGCCTCAGCCGCGCTGACTCGGGCTTGGTCGCCGGCCAGCAGGGTACCCATGGGGCGGGTTACACTCCCATGATCTGTACGAGCACGTCGCGGCGGTCCACCTGCGAGGCCTTTTCGGCGTCGAGCTCTACCGCGAACACCCTTTGGAACTGTCCCAACACCATGTCTCCGTCCACAACTGGCAGCGTCTCGCTGGTTCCAAGCACCAAGTGCTGGCAGTGTGAGTGGCCGTTGGGGCATTCGTCCTCGTGCATGTTGACTGTCCGAACCGAGAAGTCATTGTGACGGTAGTCGGCTTTGCGGGGTGAGAGGCGTTCGAGCATGTTGGCCATGTCGCCTAGAAGAAGTGGCTCGTTCTCCTGAATCGTGATCGCGACGGTGGTGTGCTTCGAGAATACCAGGGCCATTCCGTTCCTAATGTCGGACTGTCTGACGAAATCGTTGACCCTGTCCGTTATGTCGATGAACTCTGGGGCCGTCGTCGACTCAACCCTGAGGGTGAACAGGCTGATCTTGACGCCTGCCTCGGTCAATCTCATCTGAGAAATTCTCCTAACCTCAAATCGCCCTATGGAACACTAGCACATTGGCAGCAGGCATTCAATCGCCGCCTGCGCCTGTGTAAACGCCGCTGGCGTACTCCAGGCTGCTACTTTTTGGGAGCACCCGTCGGTCCACTCCAGTTAGGAACTGTCTGTATCTGCCTAGGGCGCTCAAAGGCCAGTAGTTTCGGTACATGTGGTAGTTGATCATGAAGCCGTTCGGCAGCTCATTCCCCTGGTAGCCAGGGTCCCCGGGAATCAGGTATCGGTCCAATCTCTGACCGACGCGATAGCCGGGAAAGCCGGTCCCGGTGAAGTATGGCTCATCCCATGAGCCGTCCGGCTGCTGGGTGCTCGTCAGGTATTCGAAACCTCGCGTGGTCGGATCCTGGCCACCCTCGCCTGCCGCCAGCAAAGAAATCAAGGCCCAGGCGGTCTGCGAGGCCGTGCTCGGTCCCCGTCCTCGGAAGCTCGGGTCAACGTAGGAGGCGCAGCTCTCGCCCCATCCCCCGTCCGGGTTCTGATGGTCCTTCAGCCAGTCTGTCGCTCTACGGACGAACTCAGCAGACATGTCCAGACCGAGCGCTTCCAGTGCGGGCAGGACGGCGCCGGTCCCGTATATATAGTTCACTCCCCAACGTCCGAACCAAGGGCCGTCCACCTCCTGCTCGGATAGTACGAACTCAACGGCCCGGTCCACCGCACGGTCGCCCGTTCCGTATCCCAAAACCGCCAGCATCTCGAGCACATGGGCAGTAACGTCCACGCTGGGAGGGTCGAGTGCCTCGCCGAAGTCCGCGAACGGGATCTTGGATATCAGAAACTTTGTGTTGTCCTTGTCGAAGGCCGCCCAGCCACCGTTGCTGCTTTGCATCCCGAGCACCCAGTTCACGCCCCGGTCTATAGCCTGGCGCTTCTCCCATTGTGAAGGCAGGTCAAGCCGATGGAGGGCCATGATTATCTCGGCCGTGTCGTCGAGGTCCGGGTAGAGGTCGTTATGGAACTCGAATGCCCACCCTCCGGGAGACACCGACTTAGCCTTCACCTGCCAGTCGCCACCTTCAAGAACCTGCTCCTTCGCTAGCCAGTCACCGGCCCTCATGAGATCGGGGTGGTCCTGCCGCACACCTGAGTCGAGTAGGGCGAGGACGGCCAGGGGTGTATCCCACAGCGGCGAGACGCAGGCCTGGACCCGCATGGTCTCTTCCTCTTCAATAATGAAGTTTTCGAGCCCGGCGAGCCCCGTCGCGATCACCGGATCGTCCACTGCGTAGCCAAGCTCGTAGAGGGCCATCAGCGAGTATACCCACGGCGGCTGAATCCCACCCCAGCCCCCGTCGGCCTCTTGGTGATCGACTATCCACGCTTCCGCCTTCCTGATGGCCTGCCCCCTGGTTGGCTTCCAGGGCAGTCTTTCCAGGTGTCTCAAGACCACGTCCCCGGCATAGAAGAAGGTCTCCCAGCCGATGAGCTTGCCCGGCTGCTTTACCGAGTAGTCTGTCAGGTCCCGCCGTAGAGGGTAGAGCTCATCGATGAACGCCGACTCTGGCACCGGCCTGACCGGTTTCTTGTCCATCAGTACCAGGATGGGCGTGATTGTGGCCCGGGCCCAGCTTGAGAAGTCGTAGATGCTAATGGGGAACCAGCTGGGCAACAGCATCAGCTCGGCAGGAATGACGGGCACGCCCTTCCACTTCCACTGGCCGAAGAGAGACAGCCATATCTTTGTGAAGACTCGTGTGTTCGGCACTCCCCCCTTGGAGAGAATGAAGTCCCTTGCCCTCCGCATGCGCGGGTCGTCGGCAGGCAGCCCGGCCAGTTTGAGCGCGAAGTAGCACTCGGTCGACGTACTCAGGTCGCCCGGAGCCCCGAAGAACTGCCCCCAGGTTCCGTCCTCCCGTTGCTTTTCCAGTATGTGATTGGAGAGCTTGCCCCAGCGGTCGGCATCGGCGACTCCGAGGAAATGCGTTAACAGCAGGTATTCGGCCTCCATAGTTGGATTCGACTCTAGTTCGCCAATCCAATAGCCGTCCGGGTATTGGGCATCCAACAGGAAGCTACGAGCCTTCGCGATCACGTTGTCTAACACGTCTTCTAATAGGATGTGGTCTGACAATGCGAGATTCTAGCCGGATCGGGTAACGGACGTCGGGCTCAGCGCTGACAGGAACCCGGCGAGTGAGGCTCTGGCAACCCGGGACTGCGATCTGAGGCTGATCAGCTTCGGGGCCTCAGCCGGTCTGGTCGCCAAATATCTCAGAGCTCGAAGCCAGAGCAGGCCGTCCGGGTTGTCCGCCGAGCGTCCGATGAACGGCGGGAGCGTCTGGTCGATCGGATCGAGAACGGCGCGCACTGCCATAAAGGGAAGCTTAGCCTCGCTGGCGGCCTCGCCCACCCAGAAGCTTTCCATGTCCACCAAACTCACCGGGTACGTCCTTCCTATCCACTTCTTCATCGATCTACTCGATACGAGATGGGGAACGGTGAGGCATCCACCGGATCTGATCGCATGTCTGTCGGTGCCAATCAGTCCTCTTAGCACTCCGTCGTCCTTGGATAGCCTTTCCCTCGGGCTTTCCCGTCCCCACAGAGCCGCCGGTCCTTCCAGACACAGCAGCCTTTCGCACAGAATCAGGTCCCCAGGCTCTAGGCCGTCTCTTACCGCGCCCGCGAAGCCTGCCGAGACTATTGCCTCCGGGCTGTATCTCTCGATCGCGGTACGGACTGCCTCCACTGCGCGTTCATTGCCAAGCCCACCCTCCACTACTACTATCCGCGGGCGAAGGTCGGAGAGATAGAACAGGAAAGAGCCCTCTCGCTCGACGACCCTGAAACGGCCCGCCTTGAGGTAGTCTCTAATCTCTTCTTTGAACGCCGCGAAGATCGCTATCAAGGCCTCGGTCCTCGGCCGGTACAGTCCTGGCTATGATGCCCCGACCCCAGAGTTCTGTACCGCTCCTTCTTTGATCAGCCTGTATGCATCCTTCGGGCTCTTGAGCGCCCCGATTATGGAGGCGGACTCGAAGCCGCAGTGCATCATGCAGTTTGCGCATCGCGAGTCGTTCCCAACCCCGTATCGTTCCCATAGCACGGGGTCAAAGAGGTCCGCCACATCCTGCGTGTGCCGGTCTCCGATGAGGTAGCAAGGCTCTCTCCACCCCATGACCGTGTACGTAGGATTCGACCAGGCCGTGCACTGGTATTCTCGTTCCCCGCGGAGGAAGTCAAGGTAGAGGGGATTGTTGTAGAACCGAAGTTTCCTCTTCGGGTCCAGGATGTTCTTGAAGATACGGCGAGCGTTGTGCCTGGAGACGAACAGCTCCTGGTTGGGCACGTCCTCGAACTGGTAGCCGGGGGAGACCATCGCGCCCTCGACTCCCATCTTGGTGACCATCGTGAACATCTCGATTAGGTCATCTTCGTCGCAACCGTTGAAAACGGTCGTGTTGGTCGTGACCCTGTAGCCCTTGGCCAGTGCCTCCTCCATCGCTCGGACCGCGATCTTGAACACGCCCTTGCGATATACGGACTTGTCGTGTGCCTCCTCCATACCATCCATATGCACGACGAAACAGAAGTACTTGGACGGCGGGATATTCTTCATCACTCGCTCCATGAGCAGGGCATTCGTGCACATGTAGACGAACTTCTTGCGGTCGGTGATGCCTTTTACGATCTTATCGATATCGGGATGAAGCGTCGGCTCTCCACCGGCGATGGACACGATAGGCGCGCCCGACTCCTCCACCGCCAAGATACACTGCTCCACGGTGAGCATCTTGTCCAGAACAGGCTCATACTCGCGGATACGTCCGCACCCCTCGCAGGCCAGATTGCACTTCTCCAGCGGCTCTAGCATCGTGACAAGCGGGAATCGCTTACGCCTGGAGAGCTTAGTCTTCAGTAGGTACCAGCCCAGCCTGGCTCCGAGTTCGATTGGTCTGCTCATAAACCCATTCCGGCAACCGCCTCCATCAATGTTCGCGGACCAATAGGAACTGGACAAGCTCCTCCGCCTCGTCTCGGATTGCCGGCTCCATCTCTACGCTGGAAAGTTCATGCAGCGCGGCCTCGCAATGCTCAGCAGCAAGGCTCTGAGCATGCTCCCTGACGTTGGTCCGCCCCATCACGTCGAGCACTACGGAAACATCGTCGTCGCTGATCTGGCTCTGATTGTAGATCTTCTCCAGGGCCCGCCCGTCGTGTTCCCCGGCGGCCGACATTGCGTAGACCACCGGGAACGAGTTCTTCTTGCGTCTGATGTCGGCGCCGACGGGCTTGCCAGTCGTCTCTTCGTCTCCCCAGACACCGAGAACGTCATCCCTTATCTGGAACACGTACCCTAGCGATCTGCCCCATTTGTTCAGCGCAGATACCGTAGCCTCGTCTCGTGTACCGATGACCGCGCCCAGAGTGGTGGCACACCGTATCAGCGCCCCGGTCTTTCGAGAGATCATGTCCAGATACTGGTCGATGCTGATGTCACGCCTTCCTTCGTATCGAAGGTCGAGGTACTGGCCTTCGATCACTGACAGGTAAGCGTCCGTTAGGAGCTGGATCACCTGGACAGTCAAATCTGAGTCGACACCTTCGTCTCTGAGCCTCTCGAGGGCCATATCGGCCACGATCCGCAAGACGTTTCCTGCCACCAAGGCCCTGGGCACGCCCCATTTCGCCCAAAGCGTCGGGCGGTGGTGCCGCGTCTCGTCCTTATCCTGTATATCGTCGTGGATCAGCGAGAAGTTGTGAATGAGCTCTAGTGCGACGGCTGCGGGCATCGCTTGTATGGGCGTTCCACCGACTGCGTCGCATGCGAACAGGCACAACGTCGGCCGCAAAGCCTTGCCCTCTGTGGCGATGGATGGATTCCCATCGGCGTCTGCCCAGCCCATGTAGTATCTCAGCATATCGTAGACACGAGGTTGGTCCCTGGACAGTTCATGCCTCAGGGCCTGGCCAATGTCGGCCCGATATCGCTGGAAGATCGCTGGAAGGGCAGCCGGTCCTTCCATGGTCTGCATGACAGGGTTTGCCAAGGGAGAGTACCTCAAGACCGGCGAGGTTAATTCCGCTACTCGCGCGTGGCCCGCGCGGCGGGTACGCTCACCGGGCCGGCCTCTCTGCCGACTCGCGGCACCTTGATCGTGACTGCATCGTAAGGCGAGGGCCAATGCTAGCATCGCAGATTTGGACTGTCAACAGAAGCGCGACGTCGGCAAGTGGACATGGATTCCGGTCTGCGTGGGAACGACAGAACGTGACCAGAATCGAGCGCCCAGAACGGCTCCTTCAAGTCGTCATTCCCGCGAAGGCGCGAATCTGTCTTCGGCACCGTGGACTGGTGAAGTCGATTGTGCGATTTTTCACTTGCAACAGTGAACCCCCTATGCTATATTCCGGTCGAATTGTCGGTCTGGCAGCCAGAAGCGCAACGCCGGGTATCCGATGCGCCTACTCTCCTTAGGCTTTGAGGTCGTCGACAAGCTCGATGTCTGAAACACTACTCGACGACTACTTCCGGCGATACGGACTGATCGCGATCTTCGCGGCCATAGCCGTCGGTGTCCCAACCGGGATGCTCATGATGTCTTGGATGCTCTCGCTCATGGGCATCCGTCCTCATGTCCCCACCGCAGTCAAGCGCAGCATCTACGAGTGCGGCTTCGAGACCCTCGGGGGCAGGTGGACCCGCTTCAATTTTCGTTACTACGGCATAGCGCTGCTTTTTGTCGTCTTTGACGTCGAGGTCGTATTTCTCTTCCCCTGGGCAGCGACCTTTGGCGCGATGTCGGCGGAGTTCGGCGCCTTCGTCCTGCTTGAGATGGCAGCTTTCATCGGCATTCTGGTCGTTGGGTGGCTCCACGCGTGGCGGAAAGGGTCTCTGGAGTGGGGTTAGACATCGTTACAGAAGGTGGACGCGTCCCTCTCCACACAACGACCTGGGAGCTCGATAGGGCCGAGGGCGAGTATGTCTCTCACCTCAAGGAGACCAATACACAGCCGCTGGCCAACCCGCTGATAGAGGTCCCCGACGACCTAGAACGTAACCTGGCCATAACCTCCGTGGATGCCCTGATCAACTGGGGAAGGAAATCGGCTGTGTGGCCATTGTCCTTTGGCCTTGCCTGCTGTGCTTTCGAGATGATGGCCAGCGCGATGTCTAGGTTCGACATCGCTCGCTTCGGGATGGAGGCCTTCAGGCCGTCTCCTCGGCAGGCCGACCTCATGATCGTTGCGGGCACGGTGACCTGGAAGATGGCAGCCGCGATCGAACGTGTCTACGAGCAGATGGCCGAGCCCAAGTGGGTAATATCCATGGGAGTGTGCGCCACGAGCGGCGGCCCCTACTACGGCTCCTACAGCGTCGTTCCGGGGGTGAACCACATCATTCCGGTCGACGTCTACGTACCAGGGTGCCCACCGCGTCCGGACGCTCTTCTCTATGGGATAATGCAATTGCATGAGAAGATCCAGCGCTATTCGATCAAGCGCAAGAAGCTCACGGACGGGTAATGACTAGGGCGCTGGACGCCGGCGAGGTTGCACGCCGTATCAACGAGGTTCGCGCTGGGGCCGTCGTCGTTTCAAACGACACCGACGTCTGGGTCAAGCTTGATGCGCTCGTTGAAGTGGCTAATTTCCTGAAGGACACCCCAGACCTAGACTTCGCGTTCCTCACTGCGGTAACCGCGGTGGACTACATTGAGTACTTTGAGCTGGTCTACCAACTCCTTTCGATGCGTCGCAACCACAGCATCGTCGTGAAGATGAGGGTGTTTGGCCGGGAAGCGCCGGTCGTCCCGTCGCTTGTCGATCTGTGGCCCGGGGCCGACCTACAGGAACGTGAGATTTGGGACCTGATGGGCATAAAGTTCGACAAACACCCGAACTTGAAGCGAATCCTCCTATGGGAGGGATTTCCGGGGCATCCTTTGAGAAAGGACTACTTGGGCTAGCGTGGCTATTACCACCGAGCCGGTAACTATTAACCTTGGGCCTCAGCACCCGTCCACGCACGGCGTGTTCAGACTCCGAGTTACCTTCGACGGCGAGGAGGTCGTCGATGTTGAGCCGGTATTTGGGTACCTCCACCGTGGGACTGAGAAGCTGGCGGAGTCCAGGTCGTACGTCCAGATCGTCACGCTTACGGACCGGCTGGACTACACGGCCAGTATGTCCAATAATCTGGCCTATGTCAGGGCAGTCGAAAAGCTGGCGGGCATTGAGGTCCCAGAGCGCGCAATGTACCTGCGGGTCATCACCGCCGAACTCCAGCGAATCGCAAGCCACCTCATGGCCACCGGGTTCCTCCTCAACGACCTGGGTGCGTTTGCCACGCCGCTGATGTACTGCTTCAGGGAGCGGGAGCGGATTCTCGACATGTTCGAGATGCTGTGCGGCGCTCGGATCACCCTCAGCTACATGAGACCGGGCGGAGTCTTTCAGGACGCCCCGGCCGAATTCTGGCCGGCACTGGATACCTTCCTCGTCGAGACGCCCGGCTACCTCGACGACCTTGAGAACCTGATCACTGGCAACGAAATTGTTCTCGCAAGGACGCGAGGAGTTGGCATCCTCGGCGATGAGCTGGCGATCGCGACCTCGGTAACCGGGCCGATGCTAAGGGCATCGGGAGTCCAGTGGGACCTTCGCAAAGCTGACCCATACGAGGTCTACGACCGTCTGGAGTTTGACATACCGATCGGCGTCGCCGGCGACACCTTTGACCGGTACCTGGTGCGGATACTCGAGATGCGAGAAAGCCTGAAAATCATTGAGCAGTGCGTGGACCAGATTCCGCGTGGGCCGATCAAGCCGGACCTGCCGTTCAACCTCAGGCCGCCGGAAGGCGATGCCTACGCGGCCGTCGAAGGCCCCAAGGGCGAGCTCGGTTTCTATCTCGTGAGCGATCGAGGCATCGCGCCCTACCGCTGCAAGATCAGGGCGCCGTCCTTCATCAACCTCACGCCACTCAAAGAGATGGTTGTGGGCTGGAAAGTCGGCGACCTGATCGTCATATTCGGTTCCGTAGACGTGGTACTCGGGGAGGTGGACCGTTAGCCTCGACTTTCGCAGCATCTACGAGTTCTTCCTCGACGGCCTGCCGCTCGGCGTGGATCTCCCTGAATGGCTGGCCTTCGGCATGGCCGGATTCACGCTCGCATTTATCGTAATCAACGCGATGATCATGTCGACAGCGCTCTACACCTGGTTCGAGCGCCGTGCCCTCGGACGGTTCCAGGTGAGGCTCGGCCCGAACCGATGGGGACCGTTTGGCCTCCTCCAGCCGCTGGCTGACATCATCAAGCTCATTACCAAAGAGGACACGATTCCCGACGAGGCCGACCGGCCGGCTTTCACCGTTGCCCCCGTCGTCCTTCTCCTACCGATGCTGCTGGTGGTGGCCGTCGTTCCGTTTGGCGAAGACTCTTTCTTGGGAAGGCTCAACGTAGGGATACTCTTCATCGTCGGGGTCACGTCGATCAGCACGATTGCGATATTTGTCGGTGGGTGGGCCTCCGGAAACAAGTACGCGATGCTCGGGGCGATGCGAGGCGTCGCGATGCTAATCAGCTACGAGGTGCCGATGGCCCTTGCCATCGCCGGGGTGCTCTTGCTCGTCGGGCCAGCTCTGCCTGCGGACGCCGAGGGCTTCGCCGGGATCAGCTCTTTGGCGCTGTCCAAGATAGTAGAGTCTCAGGTGTTGCCGTTCCTATTGGTGTCTCCGCTCGCCTTCCTGGTCTTCGTCGCCGCGGCCTCCGCCGAGATGAGTCGCACGCCGTTCGACCAGATTGAGGCCGAGTCCGAATTGGGGTCCGGGTATCACACCGAATATAGTGGCATCAAGTTCGCGGTTTTCCAGCTTGCGGAGTTCATGGCGCCCATCGTTACCTCTATCATCATCGTGACGCTCTTCTTGGGCGGCACTCGCGGATTCTCGCCAGTACCCGAGCAGATCTGGTTCATACTCAAAGTATTCGTTGTAATCTTCTTGCTGCTCTGGGTCAGGGCCACGTGGCCACGGCTAAGAATCGATCAGATCATGGCGTTCGCCTGGAAAGGCCTCTTTGGACTCGCCATTCTCAATCTGTTCGTCGTCGCCACGGAGATTGAGTTCCTCCGCACATCGGACGGAACACTGTCAACCGGCTCACTATGGCTCATGGCGGCGATAAACTGGCCCGTTACACTTGTGTCGGTCGTGGTACTGGCGAGGCTTCTTGGGCATGGTCGGATGGACCGCCCGGAGCCGTCGCCCTCACCGCTCGCCAATATGTACGCAGAGGCCGAGTAGTCAGCAGGTGGGACTGATAAGATGCGCCGGAGGACTCGGCAAACAGGGCAAACAAGGGTAGAGAAGGAACATGTACGGAATAGGACTCCTAAAAGGCTTGGCGGTCACCATGCGGAACATGGTCTCGCCCGGCCGCCAGTTCACGCTCCACCAGTACCCGGACCGTCGAGTCGGACTTCTTGGGCTCGCAAAACAGGCGAACACTAACTTGGTTAGCTATGTCCTGAGAGAGCCGGCGATGGCCGCCAAGTCGCTGATCGGACTTGCTACTGTAAAAGACAGGATGCCCCAGCACCCTCGCTTCCGTGGCGAGGAGTTTGTGTGGTACGAGGAGCGATGCACGGGCTGTGCCAGTTGTGCGAAATACTGTCCTCTGGGAATCATAGAGATCGTCACTCACCCGAGTGGCGACGCTATGCAGGAGGGCGAGAAGTACGCGATCGACGTTTTCGACATCGACATTGGCCGGTGTATGTTCTGCGGGCTCTGCGTTGAGGCCTGTCCCTACGACGCCATACACATGGGCAGCGGCTTCGAAGAGAGTACTTACGTGCGCGAAGAGCTTGTAATCGACGTTGACCGCTTGCGGTCCGCCCCGAAGCGCCCCAGTACCTGGTTCAGGCCGCAGCTCGAAGGGAAGGGGTATCAACCGTTGGATGGCCAAGAGGTCTCCTGGAAGGACGTAGGCCGGCACCAGATGCCCGACGACAGTGAGCTCGAGGATAGGTGGGCCAAGCGATGACCCTGGGTCAGGGTACCGAAGACTCACTATTCATAGACGTAGTCTTCTGGGTCATAGCTGTGTCGAGCATCGTCTCGGCTATTGCGGTCGTCCAGTCGAAGGACCTATTCAGGGCCGCCATGTTCCTCGTCATATCCTTCGTCGCGGTCGCCGGCCTGTTCGTCCTGCTGAGGGCCGAGTTCCTGGCAGCAGTTCAGGTGCTCATTTACGTCGGCGCGATCTCAGTCTTGATCCTGTTCGCTGTACTAATGACCCGAGACGTGGAGGGTGGCAGTCCTTCAAATCGCCAGGTCGTGCCCATTGGCATTCTGGCCGTTCTATTCGGCGCAGTCGCAATCTTCGTGAGTGTGGACACGGACTGGAACCTCCTCGAAACCACGCTCAGCTCCGGAACCGTGACCCCGGACGTGGCTGACGGAATAACGGGCGTATTCTCGAATACGGTCCCGGTTGTGGCCAAGCTCCTCATACGAGACTTCGTTCTCGCATTCGAGGTTGCCTCCGTCCTTCTCCTGGCCTCCATCATCGGCGCGCTCGCACTGGTGCGAGAAGGATAGCCGTTGTCTCTCGAGAATTTCCTAATCGTCGGCGCGATCATCTTCTCGATAGGGCTCTACGGCGCCCTCACTAAGCGTCATGCCGTGACCGTGTTGATGTGTATCGAGTTGATGTTCAACGCGGTGAACATCACGGCAGTGGCCCTCTCGCGATATGTGACGCCTAGTGCCGTTTTGGACGGTTCCAAAGGTGCTGCCGAGGCGGTGCTGACCGGACAGGTATTCGCGATATTCATAATTACCGTCGCCGCCGCAGAAATCGCTCTTGGACTCGCCATCGTCATCGCCATTTACAGGACCCGAGAGACCGTATTCGTGCCCGACGCCAACCAGTTGAGGAAGTAGGCAACTTCGAGTGTGGGTCGATTACCGCAAAGCCCCAAATCTGATGGTCGCCGAGATGTGGAAGGATGCCCTGGAGGCAGAGGGACTGACGACTAAGATCGTTCCCGAGGGTGACATCCTTACATGGGGAGAGCGCGTGCCGTTCCGCATACTCGTCCCCAAGGGCCGCGAGCACGTGGCCGATGAGATCTTACGAAAACTGTAGGAGAGCAATATTGAGGGTGCGTCAGGAGCCTCTCCACCTCTTGGAGAAGGCTAGGGTGAGGGCCGTATTCGGCGAGTTGCGCATGTTCTCGAAGAGCGACCGGCGATGATCGAAGAAAGCGCCGTCTGGCTCATACTCTTCCTGCCGCTGGCCTCCTTTGCGGTCATAGCGCTGGTCATCAGGCCGTTCCTGAACCGGTATGCAATAGCGGCTGGCTATCTGACTATCGCCGCAGTGGGCGGATCGCTGATGTTATCAATCTGGGCACTGGGAAGCGTCGAAGGGCGTGGCGAAGGAACCGAGCTGCTCTGGGTCCACGACTGGATGCAGATCGGCGCTTTTGATTTCAACATCGGCATCATGCTGGACCCCCTTACCGCCATCATGTTGGTCGTGGCCACCGCTGTGAGCCTGATGGTGCAGATTTACTCGACCGGCTATATGAAGGGCGACCCCGGCTACGCTCGGTACTATGCTTACATGTCGCTGTTCACGGCTTCGATGATCGGGCTTGTGCTGGCCAGCAACATCGTACAGTTGTTTGTGTTCTGGGAGCTCGTCGGTCTGTGCTCGTTCCTTCTGATCGGCTTCTGGTACCACAAACCGGCTGCGGCAGCGGCTGCCAAGAAGGCCTTCATAGTTACCAGGGTCGGAGACTTCGGGTTCCTGCTTGCGATCATGTACATCTTCTTCAACCGCGACTCTTTCGGAGGACTCAATCCGCTCGAGATCACGGACATTCACTCGGCGGCTACTCTTGGATTGCTGGGCGGAAGCGTCGCGACCTGGATTGCGCTCGGCATATTCGCGGGAGCGATGGGCAAGTCGGCCCAGTTCCCGCTACACACCTGGCTACCAGATGCCATGGAGGGCCCGACTCCGGTGAGCGCTCTCATACACGCCGCGACCATGGTAGCGGCCGGGGTCTTCCTGGTGGCTCGGTTCTTCCCGGTGTTCGAGGCTTCATCTACAGCCATGAACACGGTGGCCATAGTAGGCGGATTCACAGCACTGTTCGCCGCTTCGATGGGCCTCGTGATGAACGATATAAAGCGCGTCCTGGCGTACTCGACTATCAGCCAGCTTGGCTTCATGATGCTCGCTCTGGGTGTTGGAGCTTACGGTCCCGGTATCTTCCATCTGTTTACGCACGCATTTTTCAAAGCACTGCTCTTCATGGGATCGGGAAGCGTAAATCACGCCACCGGCACCTTCGACATGAGGTACATGGGCGGCCTGCGGAAGGCGATGCCCTGGACCTACGCGACCTTCCTGATCGGCAGTCTCAGCCTCGCTGGACTGTTCCCGCTTGCGGGGTTCTGGAGTAAGGACGAGGTCCTCGCCGACGCCTGGAGGCATGGCGAACTTGTTGGCCAGGTCGTGTTCTGGCTTGCCCTTGCGGCGGTCTTCATGACCTCGTTCTATATCTTCCGCGCGTTCTTCATGACCTTCGAGGGCGAGTTCAGGGGAGGAGCGGATGCCGACCCGGACACCGAACCCCATGGCGAAGGCGTTCACCTGGAAGAGTCGCCTCCCGAGATGGTCTGGCCGCTGGGTGTTCTCGCTGTCGGCGCGGTGCTGGCCGGGTTCGCAGTCAACCCGACCACCGATCTGGGGATAGTGCCTATCCACTGGTTTACCGAATTCCTCGGCGCCCACGCCGAAGATTTCAACATAGTTCTGGCGGCCGCGTCGAGCCTCGTGGCAGCGGCTGGAATCGGCCTCGCTTACCTGATGTACATGTCCAAGCGAGTGTCAGCGGAAGCTCTGTCCCTCAGTCTCGGGCCCGTTCACCGCATTCTGTCGCGGAAGTATTACATGGACGAGGCATACGAGTTGTATGGGGTCGAGCGAGGCATCTACGGCGGACTCGCTCGCGGGCTCGACTGGGTCGATAGGGCGGTGGTAGATCGATTCGTGACCACGGTGGGATGGTTTGCCGTGAACATCGGTGGAGCACTCCGCCAGGCCCAGACGGGACAGCTCCAGGCGTACGGCGTGGTGATATCGGTCGGCATCATGGCGATCCTAGGTCTGTACCTCTTCTTCTTGTAGGGGGTTTGGTTGGAAATAACCGGCTTCGGGGGACTGCTGACAGCGGTCGTATTCCTGCCTCTGGCAGGGGCGATTATTATCGCCCTTTTCGTCAGAGGCGACAGGAATGTTCGCGTGTTTGCCGGCGCCCTGACGCTCGCCGAACTGGCCCTCTCGATCATCGTTTTCGTCCAGTTCGACACCGGGACGCCCGGTTATCAGCTTGTTGATAAGTTCGAAGACTGGATCCCGGTAGACACATTCCCGGTCCAGTACTTCCTGGCCGTCGACGGCCTGAGCGCCCCGATGGTATTGCTCACAGGCCTGCTGGGCATGGTCTCCGTATTCGCATCGTGGAACGTCCGGGACCGAGTACGCGAGTACTTCGTTTGGCTCCTGATACTCCAGACCGCGGTGATGGGAGTCTTCACGGCCCTCGACTTCTTCATGTTCTTCTTGTTCTGGGAGCTCGAGCTCGTGCCGATGTTCTTCCTGATCTCGATCTGGGGGAGCGGCCGCAAAGAGTACTCAGCCATGAAGTTCCTGATATTCACCATCCTGGGCGGCGCGTTCATGCTCGTCGGGATACTGGCGCTGTTCTTCTCTACCGATACGTTCGACATGACGGCGATGCCGGCCGCGATACAAACCGCCGGCCTGGTGATGCCGGTGGGCCTCATCTTTGCCCTGTTCTTCCTCGCCTTCGCGATAAAGCTGCCGATATGGCCCCTGCACACCTGGCTGCCGGACGCCCACACCGACGCGCCGACGGCCGTGAGCGTGATGCTGGCCGGTGTCCTGCTGAAGATGGGCGGATACGGCATGATCCGGATCTCGGCTGGAATGTTCCCAGAGGTCATCTCCGACGTCGCGTGGCTCATCGTGACCGCCGGCGTCATCAACGTGTTGTACGGCGCACTCGTTACCTTGCGGCAGACCGACTTGAAGCGTCTGATCGCCTTCAGTAGCGTCAGCCACATGGGTTTCGTGCTGATAGGGGTCTCGTCAGTAGTCGGAGTCGGGGGCGTCGTCTCGCCCGTAGGTCTCACGGGAGCCTCTCTCCAGATGTTCACACACGGGACGATTACCGGACTGCTGTTCCTCCTGGTCGGGTACATGTACGAGAAGGCGCACACCCGCTACATAGCCGACCTCGGGGGACTGGCCACGAGAATGCCGATTCTGGCCTCCGCGCTGGTCATCGCAGGCCTCGCGTCGCTAGGACTTCCGGGTACGAGCGGATTCGTGTCTGAGATAACCGTCTTCCTGGGAACATTCGAGGTCTGGAGCTGGCCCACCGCGCTGGCCGCGTTCGGGATTGTCTTGACCGCCGGATACATTCTTTGGCTACTGCAGCGAACGCTCTTCGGGCCGCAGAAGGAGCGGTTTGCGGACATCGGCGACGCGACGTTCCTCGAGGCCGTTCCCATTGCAGCATTGGTCATCGCCGTTCTGGCAGTGGGCATCTACCCGGCGTTCATTTCAGACGTCTTTACGGCGGGCGTGGAGCCCATTACACAGTCCATTCAGCAGATAGCAAGGGCAGGTCCATAGTGACTCAAGCAAAGCTGTGCCGCGCGGCGTGACCCACCGAAACCGGGATAGAAGATGACCAACCAGGATCTCTACATACTCTCACCCGAGCTCGGGCTGGCCGGATTGGCACTGGTCCTAATATTGCTGGACCTCGTCATCGAGAGAAAGCAGGTCCTTCCGATAGTGGCCGTGGTCGGACTGGCCATCCCTCTAGGGTTCAGCATCGCCCTTTGGTTCGACCTCGAAGGCCTGGGTCTCGAAGACAGCATCTTGGTCAACACGCTGGAGGTCGACAAGTTCGCCCTCTTCTTCAAATTTCTCATCATTGGAGTCACCGCCCTGATTGTGCTGGCCTCGACTGACTACGTGAAGAGGTTCTCCCGATTCAGGGCCGAGTACTATTCACTGGTGCTCTTTTCGGCGGCCGGAATGATGCTGTTGGCCTCCGCGATCGATCTAATTACCATCTATGTCGCCCTCGAGCTAACCGCACTTCCCATAGCCGCGCTCGCCGCCTTCAACCGGGACGCGCGGTCGGCAGAGTCGGCTATGAAGTTCCTGATACTGAGCGCCATCAGCTCTGCTTTCCTGCTGTACGGCATGGTGATGGTGTACGGATTTACCGGGAGCACCAGCCTAGGAGACATCGCGGCCAGACTTGGCGAGGTCGGCCTCAGTCCCGAAACCCCCTTTGGGAGCCACGCCCTCCTGTTTGGAATCGTCCTGATAATTGCCGGAGCGGGATTCAAGTTGGCCAGCTTCCCGTTCCACATGTGGGCCCCGGATGTCTACGAGGGTTCGCCGACGCCGATTACCGCGTTCTTATCAGTTGCCAGCAAGGCGGCTGGCTTCGCAGTCGTACTTCGGGTCTTCTATATGGCGTTCGACATTCCCATCGTGAGTGTGGAGTGGAGCGCGATCTTTGCTGTGCTCAGCGCGCTATCCATGTCCGTTGGAAACCTGATTGCCATCCGTCAGGACAACATTAAGAGACTGCTCGCTTACAGTACGATAGCCCATGCCGGCTACCTCTTGGTGGGCGTTGCTGCCATCGCGTCACGCTCTGCGGACGGCGACAGCTCTGGCCCCTCAGGGGTGCTCTTCTACCTCGGAGGCTATGCGGCTACAAACTTGGCCGCGTTCACAGTCGTGATCGCTATTTCCGAGCGCATCGGCAGCGATGCTATCGACGACTTTGCCGGGATGGCCAAGCGGTCCCCCTATCTCGCTGGCGTGTTGGGCTTTTCGATGATATCGCTCATTGGAGTGCCTCCCACCGTTGGCTTCGTGACCAAGGTCTATATCTTCGGTTCCGCCGTCGAGACCAATCTGGAATGGCTCGCGATCGTTGGCGTAATCAACAGTGTTGTCTCCGCCTACTACTATCTGCGCGTGGTCAAGGTGATGTACCTGTCGCCAGCTCCGTCGATGGAGCCGATCGGACCTGGACTACCGCTGCGGCTCGCTGTGCTCGTTGCCTTTGCCGGAACTGCCTTCTTCGGGCTGTACCCGACCCCGCTTCTCAAGCTGGCGATCGCCGCCGCCGCCGGCCTCGTCGCCTGAACGATCGACCGGAACGGCCTCGTTGACAGGCCCCGAGCCCGATGGTAGACTCGCGCCTGCCCGATCCACCAGTCCAGCGAGCGTCGTTTCGCGTAGGCGTTTGAAATTGTCACAGATCGGCTTTCGCGATGCCCAGACCGAATCTCGTCGGCCTCGTCCACAACCCTAGCCTGCCCGACTCCCGAACACTCGTGGAGTCGCTGGTAGATTCGCTCCGACTACGGGACCGTAGCTGGATGAGTACTCCTGCCGGTCTCGCCGAGCAGGAACCCCGCTTCGAGGACACTTCGCTGGTCGTGGTCGCCGGAGGGGATGGGACAATACTCAGGACGATCAGAGGCGTCGCTCCATTCGGACTACCAATCGTCGGCATCAACATGGGTCGAGTGGGTTTCATGTCCGAACTGAGTGTCCAGGAGGCTCCGGAATTGCTTCCGTCCTACCTGAACGGCGACTATCGGGTCGAAGAGCGCATGATGCTCTCGGCGACGGTAAAGAGGACGGGTTCTACCGAGTCCGGCCACGAGATGCACGCTCTCAACGACGTCGTTGTCGCGAGAGGGCGAGCAGTGCGTATGCTGGATATCCGGACAGTAGTAGATGGCGTTCCGCTCACGACCTACCGCGCCGACGGGGTCATTGTAGCAACTCCCACCGGAAGTACTGGATATGCGTTGTCAGCTGGGGGCTCGATCCTCTATCCGGAAGCGCGGCTGATTGTTGTACAACCGATCGCGGCCCATACGGGGCTGCGTGAGGGAGTGGTCCTGCCCGGCGACTCGAGCGTGGAGTTAACCCCCGGTGACGGCGGCGAGAGCGTCCTCAGCGTCGACAGTTTTTCCGAAGAGGTCTTGGAGGACGGTTCGACGGTTATTGTCGGGCCGAGCCCATATGTGGCTCGGTTCCTTCGCGCCAATCCAGCCAGCGCCTTCTATTCTGCCGTGACCCGTCACCTTGGACTGCCGTCGATGGACAGATGAGCACCGAGGAGCGGCTTGGCTCGGATATCGCATTCGACGGCAAGATAGTCCGTGTCCGCATCGATGCGGTCGGCCTGCCGGGAGGCCGGCAGGTCACCAGAGAGGTCGTGGAGCACGCTGCGTCGGTGGTGGTCGTGCCGGTGGATGCCGACGGCAACGTGCTACTGGTCCGTCAGTTTCGGTATCCGGTGGGCCACAGCCTGCTGGAGGCGCCGGCCGGTGGAGTGGAGACCGGCGAGTCTCCGGACGACTCCGCGCAGCGGGAGTTGCAGGAGGAGACCGGTTACGCTTCGAGAGACCTGCTCGCCTTGGGCGGCTTCTGGATGAGTCCCGGATACTGCACCGAGTATATGCACGCCTACTTGGCGCGAGAACTTGTCCCCAGCCAACTCAACCCTGACGAGGACGAAGACATCACGGTCGAGCGGGTCCCGATCGACCGCGCCACGAAACTGGTCCGGTGGGGCGAGGTTGAGGACGCAAAGACAATCGCGGCGCTCTACATGGCCATGCCGATGCTGGATCGGTGAGGCGCTCCATCAACTCCGGCGGCTGCCCGACGAGTGCAGGGTTTGAGGTGGAGCAGATGTGAAGCTGGTCTTGATCGGGTGTGAGTACGCGGGCACGACGACCCTGGCCCTCGCGATAAACCAATGGATGCGTCAGACGACCGGCACGGGCTTACCGCTCATACATGACCACTGGAAGCTTCCCCACACTTCGGGACACCTTCCCGACGACAGGTCACACTTCCTCACGGTTGAGGAGCAAGACCAGATCCTAGGTCTCAGCCCCAAGCTCAAAGAGATGCATCAGCGGCACAGCTTCTACTACCACACTCCTCACGCCGCCACCGACGAGAACTCGCTGATAATCGGCTACCACTTTGACGACGCAGTCTACGGCCCGCTGTACTTCAGATATGGGAGGCCACCGACCCGGAAGACCGAAGGGTCGTAGGTCGCCAGGTCGAAAAGACGATGCTGCATCACGCCCCGGATACGGTGCTCGTACTGGTCAAGGCCTCCCCCGACGTCATACTCCGGCGAATGACAGAGAGTCCCCACGAAAGGGGAGTGCTGCGAGAGGAAGACATCCAACTCGTTCTCGACCGGTTCGAAGACGAGTTCAAACTCTCCTTGATCTCAAATAAGCTGGCTCTCGAAACGAGCGTCGCCTCGGTCGATGACACGCTGACCGAGTTCGTCGCGAAAGCTAAGAGGCATCTTAGCGAGGTAGACCGTTCACGACTCCTCGCACTTCAGGCGCTGCGGAAGGGCGACTAGACCGGCCCCAACTCTACCGGCGCAACCGGGTCGGTCAGACTTTCCACCGGCGACCGTGACGCCGGACAACCTTCGGATTCAGGCGGGCCCCGAGGCCAGGGCCACCCGGGAACCACAGGTAGCCGACTTCGATGCGCTCCGCCGGCTCGATGAGTTCCGCTCTCCACGGGACCTCGTAGACTCCAAATTCCAGCGGCATCGCAGCCGCCATGGCCGCTGTGACGTGTGCGCCCGCCAGGATCGAGATCGGGCCTGACGGGCCGTGAAGCGACGTCCGGCCCCCGGAGTGAGC